>NZ_DJIQ01000067.1:21444-88504 GCF_002433705.1 Oceanicaulis sp. UBA6590 | reverse complement strand
TTGGTGCAGATGTTCGAGGTCGCCTTGTCGCGGCGGATATGCTGCTCACGGGTCGAGAGCGTCAGCACAAAGCCGCGACGGCCGTCCGCGTCCACGGTCTCACCGGCCAGACGGCCCGGCAGGTTGCGGATGTAATTGCGGTCGTTGCGGCAGGCGAACAGACCCACATGGGGTCCGCCGAACTGCAGGCCGACACCGATGGACTGGCCTTCGCCCACCACGATGTCCGCGCCCATGGCGCCCGGGGTCTTCATCAGGCCCAGCGAGACCGCCTCGGTGAACACCGCGATCAGCAGCGCGCCCTTCTCATGGGCGGCCTTGGCGATGGGCTCCAGATCATGGACCTGGCCGAACACGTCCGGATTCTGCACCACGACGCAGGCCACATCATCGGGGATATCCGCGGCGATATCGTCCAGCCCGCCCGGCTTGGCCGCATCGTCCTTGATCTCGATATCCATGTATTTGGCCAGCGTATGCGTCGCCGCCGCGTAATGCGGATGCAGATTGCCGCTGAGAATCGCCTTCCGGCGCTTGGTGATCCGGCACGCCATCAGCACGGCTTCACCGCAAGCGGTCGAGCCGTCATACATGGAGGCGTTCGCCACCTCCATGCCGGTCAGAAGCGCGACCTGGGTCTGGAACTCGAACAGGGTCTGCAACGTGCCCTGGCTGATTTCCGGCTGATACGGCGTGTAGCTCGTCAGGTATTCCGAACGCTGGATCAGATGATCCACGCTGGAGGGAATGTGGTGCTTGTATGCGCCCGCGCCCACGAAGAACGGCGCTTCGGAGGCCGCGATGTTCTTGCGCGACATCTGCGTGAGAAGGCGCTCGACCTCCATCTCGCTCTTGTGGCGCGGCAGGTCCACCGGCCCGTCCAGTCGCGCCTTCTGCGGCACATCCTCGAACAGGGCGTCGACAGAATCCACGCCGATCTTCTCGAGCATCTCGGCCCGGTCGGCGTCGGTCAGCGGGAGATAGCGCATGGGCGATCCACCTTCCTTCAATAAGCAGGGCGGGCGGCCCCACGGGCCGCCGGTCGTGTCGCTGCATCTAGATCGACGCCGTCAGGCGTCGAGACTTACTTGGTGTGTTCGGCGTAGGCCGCGTCATCCATCATCGCGTCAAGCTGGGCCTTGTCCGACAGCTTGATCTTGACGAACCAGCCCTCGCCTTGCGGCGCTTCGTTCACGGTCGCCGGCGCATCTTCCAGAGCCGAGTTCACTTCGATGATCTCGCCGGACACAGGGGCGTAAACCTCGGACGCCGCCTTCACGCTTTCCACGACAGCCAGCTCGTCGCCCTGGGCGACCGTCTTGCCGACTTCGGGCAGCTCCACGAAGACCACATCGCCGAGCTGCTCGGCGGCGTAGGCGGTGATGCCCATGACGCCCTCTTCGCCCTCAACGCGGATCCATTCATGGTCTTTGGTAAAACGGGTGCTCATCAGACGTCTCCTCCAGAGCGGTAATGCGCGGGATCAACCGCGATAAAAACGATGCGGCGCGAAGGGCGTCTTCACCACTTCGGCCGGGCGCGCCTTGCCGCGCACCATCAAGTCAACCTGCGTGCCGGGCGTCGCCAGATCGGTGCGCACATAGCCCATGGCGATGGGCGCGCCCACGGTCGGGCCAAAGCCGCCCGAAGTGACCACGCCAACCACCTCGCCATTCACGGCGATTTCCGTGCCCTCGCGCGCCGGAGCGCGGTCTTTCAGGGCGATGCCGACGCGCTTCTTGGCGGGCTTGTCGGCGATGTCCTTGAGGATGCGCGCAGCGCCCGGGAAGTCGGCGCGCTCACGGCGGGATTTGGCCACCGCCCAGGTCAGGGCCGCCTCGATCGGGCTGGTCGCCTCGTCCATGTCATGGCCATAAAGGCACAGCCCCGCTTCCAGACGCAGGGAGTCCCGCGCGCCCAGACCGATGGGTTTCACGCGCGCATCAGAGAGAAGCTTGCGGGCGAAATCGCTGGCGTGCTCGTTGGCGACCGAGATTTCAAATCCGTCCTCGCCGGTATAGCCCGAGCGGGAGATCATCAGGCGCAGGCCGTCCACTTCGAACCAGCCCGCCTGCATGAAGACCATCTTGGCCGCGTCCGGGCAGATATCCGCCATCACCGCGCCGGCTTGAGGCCCCTGCAGCGCCAGCAGCGCGCGGCCATCAAGCTCAACGAGTTCGGCGACGCCCTTGGTCGCTTCGATGATGTAATCAAAGTCGGACCGCTTGCAGGCGGCGTTCACCACCAGGAACAGGCCCTCATCATCCGGACGGGAGACCATCAGGTCATCCTTGATCCCGCCTTCGGAATTCAGAAGCAGGGTGTATTTCTGCTCGCCGGACTGCAGCGCGGCGAGATCCGCCGTGATCAGCTTTTCCAGCGCGCTCTCATCGCCGATCAGACGCGCCTGCCCCATATGGGACACGTCGAACAGGCCCGCCGCCTCGCGGGTGTGATTATGTTCGCCCATGACGCCGTCATACTGGACAGGCATTTCATAGCCGGCGAACGGGACCATCTTGGCCCCCAGCTCGACATGGAGATCATAAAGCGGCGTGCGGTTGAGCGTTTCGGTCATGTCTGGCCTCAGCATGCGGGTTTGCGAGCGTCGCGCGGCTCATGCCGGCTCCGATTCGCCCCCGCTGTCTTGAAGACCTGAGAGATTCCCGCGCGGCGCCAGCCAGGGAGAGGCGCGCCCGCATTGCTCCTTCGGTGGGGCGCTGAGTGTTCAGCGCCCGCTTTCCAGCGTTAGGTCTTAGGCTTGCGGTCCGTTAGCCTGAGCGTTTCCGGGGCGGTTGCGCCTTCGGCGCCGGCGTCTTCGGCCGGTCTCTCCCGCAAGTGACCTGTATCTAGGCCCGCTGCAGCGCGCCTCACGGCGGGTCAGCAGCGACGCGCAAACCTAGCGTTTGCGCGGTATGAGTCAATCGCGATTGGGCGCTGCAGCATAGGCGTGACAGCCCCTGATCCCGCCCGTCAGACCCGTTGGTCCGGCGCCCCTCTGCATCCCTATCGCGTCACGGGCGGAGTCAGCTGGATGCAGGCTTGCAAGGCGGTCTGAAGGGACTGGGGAATGGCCAGCTGCTCGTCCTCAGGCAGGGCCTCGAATTCCGTCATGACCATATCACGCACGGCTTCCCAGTCCTGGATCTCACCGCGTCCCTCGATGCTGGCTTGCGAGCCCAGGGCCATCATGCGAAAGCCATCCGCGCTGACCGTTTCGCGCAGATCATCGGAAAAACACTGGCAGAAGCTTTCAAAGTCAGCCGGGGTTTGCGACGGATTGCGATCCGTTTGCTGGATGCGACAAGCCTGTTGCAGCCAGACGCCATACTGGCGCTCATCGGCTTCGTATGGTCGATCATCAGACAGCGCCAACCCCAGCGCCAATGCGATCAGCATGCCTGCCTCCCTCAGTTATGGGTTGCAGGCCCCAGCGTCACGCATTGCTGCAAGCTGGATTGAAGCCGTCCGGGAATTTCACTCTGCTCCTGCTGGGACAAGGCCGAATATTCCGCATAGGCGGTATCACGCGCCGCTTCCCAGTCAGAGATGTCCGCCCGGTCCTGGGCATGACCCTGCAGGCTCAGCGCCATGACGCGAAACGCCTCATCGGATGAGGTTTCATTGAGTCTGTCGGCGACACAGGCGCAAAACGCCTCGAATTCCGCCGGTTCATGGCCGTCGCGGCGATCCGCCTGCTGCAGGCGACAGCCCTGTTGCAGCCAGGCTGAGTATTGCTGTTCGTCCGCTTCAAAAGGCCGGTCATCAACCAGCGCCAGAGCCAGAACCATGGTCATAAACATAGGCGTCTCCCCGTCATGGAGACACTCTAGACCAGACGCCCGTCCCCGCCCTCCCCTGAACAGGGGGGCGAGGAGCAAACCCGGGCCTACATCCGTTCCGGCACGTCGATCCCGATCAGGCCCAGCACGATTTCAAGCTGGGTGAGCGTGGTCTGCGCCAGACGCAGGCGGGAGGCGCGGATGGCCTCGTCCTTTTCCGGCAGAATCGGGCACGCGGCGTAAAAGCCGGAAAAGGCCTGCGCCAGACCATAGGCATGCTCGCACAGCACATTCGGCGCGCGATCGCGTTCGGCCCGGCTCAGCGCGCCCTCAAAGGCGTCGAGACGGCGGATCAGCGCTTCTTCGGCCTTGTCCGAAATCGTCACGGCGCCTGGCGCGACGCCCTGATCGCCCGCTTTCTTCAGCAGCGATTTGATGCGCACGGCCTGGTATTGCAGATACGGACCGGTCTTGCCCTCGAAGCTGACAAAGCGATCAAGATCAAAGATATAGTTGGTGGTCCGCACATTCTGCAGGTCGGAGAACTTGATCGCGGCGTTCGCCACGGCGCGCGCCACGGTCTCGAACTCGTCCGACGTCAGCTCAGCGCCAAGGCCGGCCTCGTTCAGACGCGCCCGCGCCCGGTCCCGCGCCTCATTGATGAGATCCGCCAGACGGAAGGTGCCGCCCGCCCGAGTGCGCAGACGCTTGCCGTCAGTCCCGTTCACGGTGCCGAACTTCACATGCTCCAGCGCGCCTTCCTCAGCGAGGCCCGCCTTGTAGGCGGCGCGGAAAACCTGCTCAAAGTGATCGGACTGCCCGAGATCCACCACATAAAGGGTCAGCTCGGGATCCTGCTCGCGCTTGCGGTCGAGAATGGTCGCAAGGTCGGTGGTGGCGTACAGCGCCGAGCCCTGGCTCGAGACCAGGATCAGCGGCGCCAGCTCCTTCTTGTCGTCCTCACGGGCGACGCGAACGATCCAGGCGCCGTCGCTTTCCTCTGCGACGCCGCGATCCTTGAAGTCCCGGACCAGTTCGGGGATCAGGTCATTGACGTCGCTCTCGCCCTTCCACAGGTCGAAATGCACGCCCAGCGCGCCGAAATCCTCTTTCAGCGCCGCGATCGACACATTGATGAAATGGCGCAGCAGCGCCCGATAGCCCGCGCGCCCGGCCTGCAGCTCCGCCGTCGCCTTGCGCGAGCGGGCATTGCGCTCGGGGTCTTCCTTCGCCTTGGCGGACGCTTGCGGGTAGAGCCGCGCCAGATCCTCGATCGTGACCGGCGGCTCATCGGGATACGGGCCGGTGAAATCGGCGTCATAATAGACGAGGTCGGGCTTTTCATCTTCCAGCTCGGTGACGAGATGGCCCATCTGAAGGCCCCAATCCCCGAGGTGGATGTCAGAGGTGACGTCATGGCCGCGGAAGCGCATCAGGCGCTGCAGGCTGTCGCCGATCACGGATGAGCGCAAATGGCCCACATGCATGGGCTTGGCGACATTCGGCCCGCCGAAATCGATGATCAGGCGCTTGGGAGCGGTGCTCTTGCGACCGCCAGCGCGGTCGTCTTCAGACAGGCCGTTGGCGCGGATCGCATAGACATTGCCTGCCGGGGTGATGTTCAGGAATCCCGGCCCGGCGATCTCCACCTCAAGATGGGGGTGCAGTTCGGCAAGCCTGGCCTTCACGTCCTCGGCGACCGCGCGCGGAGCCTTCTTGGCCTGCTTGGCCGCCGCCATGGCGCCATTGCACTGATAGGGGGCGAGATCCGGACGGTCGGATTCAAAGACCGTCCCGAGATCCGCGGACAGGCCCACGGCCTCGAAGGCAGCGCCAACGGCGCTGCTGAGCTGTTCAACAATCGAAGTCATCTTGTCTCGGCGTTCTAATCGTCTTGCCCGGCCCGGACGCGGAAGCGCAGACCGCTGCGATTGAATTCAAGCTGCTCATCGGTCAGCTCGAACCCGACAATGATTTCATAGTTCGCGCCGGACGTGGTCGGCGACACGCGCGGCAGCGAGATGGAGTTGAACTCCTCGATCACTTCCACGCGGTCCTCACCCGGCTCGAAGGTGACGGTGATCGGAAAGACCTGGCGGTCAACCACCGCACGGTCTGTCCGGGTCACAGCCACGAACATGTCATAGGTTTTTGTATCGCTCTGCGCGGCCGGCCCGCGGCCAAAGGCCAGGCGCACCGCCATTTCCATGTGGATCGGGTCCGCATTCCGGCCCGAATAGCGGCAGGTGCTCGCGACATTGAGAATTTCGCCGGTGAACCCCACATTCTCGTAGACCGCGTTGTCGCCGCTGATCTCCACGAGACGGTGCGCGTCATAGAGCGCCAGGGCGTTCGGACACGGTCCCGGATTCGGATTGGCGTCCCCGAGCGTGTTCCGCACGCTGGAACAGCCAGACAGGACCAGTGCGGCGGCGAACAAGCTCAGTACGGACAGGCGCATGAAAAACCTCAAGGCATTCGGATGGCGAACCATCGCGGAGGACGGCATGCCCCCCTTCGCGGGGCGCACGGGGTCTGCTAGAGCAGTCTGTACGACGCGCGCGCGGACAGGGCAACGCCCCGCCGCCTTTCCCGGCAGAGGAAATCCATGACCGACAAACCCGTTCTGACCGTTCAGCTGGCCTCTCCCCGCGGTTTCTGCGCCGGCGTGGACCGTGCGATCCAGATCGTGGAAAAGGCGCTCGAGCGGTATGGCGCGCCGGTCTATGTGCGTCACGAGATCGTCCACAACAAGCATGTCGTGAACCGGCTCGAGGCCATGGGCGCGGTGTTCGTCAAGGAGCTCGACGAGTGTCCGGACGACCGCCCGGTGGTGTTTTCCGCCCATGGCGTGCCCCAGCGCGTGCCGGCCGAGGCCGCGCGTCGCAACATGCTCTATGTGGACGCCACCTGCCCGCTTGTGAGCAAGGTGCATGTGGAAGCCCAGCGTCACCACAAGGCGGGCCAGGAAATCCTCCTGATCGGCCATGCCGGCCATCCTGAAGTGATCGGCACCATGGGCCAGCTGCCGGACGGGGTGATGCATCTCATCGAGACGGTGGAGGACGCCGAGACCTTCGTGCCCAAGGATCCGTCCAATGTCGCCTTTGTCACCCAGACAACCCTGTCGGTGGATGACACCGCGGACATTGTCGCGGCCCTGCAGAAGCGCTTCCCGGACATTGCCGCCCCGCACAAGGAAGACATCTGCTACGCCACCACCAACCGCCAGGCGGCGGTGAAGGCCATTGGCGAAGGCGCGGATCTGGTCCTCGTGGTGGGCGCGCCCAACTCCTCCAATTCGGTTCGGCTGGTGGAAGTGGCCGAGCGCGCCGGCGCCAAGACCGCGCGCCTGGTGCAGAAGGCCGAGGAGATCGACTGGAGCTGGCTTGAGGGCGTGAAGCGCATCGGCATCTCCGCGGGCGCCAGCGCGCCCGAGGAACTGGTGGAGGGCCTCCTCTCCGCCCTCGCCCGCCGCTACACCCTTCATATCCGGGAAATTCGGGTGGCCGAGGAAAACGTGGTGTTCAAACTTCCCCGGGAAGTCGCGTAAGCTCTCCCCAGGGAGACGCTGATGACCCAGAACAAGACCCGGCCCACGCCCGAAGCCGTCACGGACTATCTTCAGACAGTCGAGCCTGCCGCCCGCCGCGAGGACGCTCTGGCGCTGGACGCCCTGTTCCGTCGCATAACCGGCTGGTCGCCCGTGATGTGGGGGCCGAGCATGATCGGCTATGGCGCATATCACTATCGCTATGAGAGCGGTCGCGAGGGCGATTTCCTCGCCACCGGATTTGCGCCCCGCAAGACCAGCCTGTCGATCTACATCATGCCCGGCTATGCCGATTACGGCCCGATCCTTGAGCGATTGGGCAAGCACAAGACGGGCAAGAGCTGTCTTTACGTGACCCGGCTGTCAGAGATCGATCTGGACGTTCTGGCCGAACTCATCCAAGCCGGGCTTGACGATCTGGGCCGCAAATGGCCGGTCCGCCCCAGCTAGACTTCAGAGAGTGCGTTTTGGCCGAGAACACCATTGTGATCCACACCGACGGCGCCTGTTCGGGCAATCCGGGGCCCGGAGGCTGGGGCGCGATCCTGCACTGGAAGGGGCATGAGAAGGAGCTCTCGGGCGCCGAGGCCGAGACCACCAATAACCGCATGGAGCTGACGGCGGCCATCGCGGCGCTCGAGGCGCTCAAGCGTCGCTCGAAAGTGCGCCTGGTCACCGACAGCACCTATGTGCGCGACGGCGTGACCAAATGGATCCATGGCTGGAAGCGCAATGGCTGGAAGACGGCCGCGAAAAAGCCGGTCAAGAATGACGATCTGTGGAAGCGGCTCGACGCCATCGCGTCAAAGCATGACGTGACCTGGGAATGGGTGAAGGGCCATGCCGGCCATCCCGAGAACGAACGCGCCGACCAGCTGGCCCGCGACGCCATCGCCACGCTCTCAAAAGGCTGAAACCCCGGCCCGGCCTGACGCCGCACCGGGGCCTCTAACAGTAAAAGCCTACAGCGCCTTGAGCATGTGCTCGGCGGAGGACACTTCGAAATTGCCCGGCTCGTCGACGAAGACGTGCTCGACCTTTTTGTCGTTGACCACCAGCGCATAGCGCTGGGAGCGCTTGCCCATGCCGAAGGCGGAGCCGTCCATCTCAAGGCCGAGGGCGGATGCAAAGTCACCATTGCCGTCCGCCAGCATCAGCACGTCATCGCCCGCGCCCTGATCCTTGCCCCAGGCGCCCATGACGAACACGTCATTGACCGAGGTGCAGGCGATCCGGTCCACGCCCTTGGCCTGCAGCTCGGCGGCCTTCTCGATGAAGCCCGGCAGGTGCTTGGCCGAACAGGTCGGGGTGTAGGCGCCCGGCACGGCGAACAGGGCCACGCGCTTGCCGCCGAACACGTCATCCGTGCTCATCGGCTGCGGGCCGTCGGCGGTCATGGTCATGAAGGTGACGTCGGGCAGCGTATCGCCGGCTTTGATGGTCATGAGGGGCTCCTGAAGCGGACTGAAAAGGATGGCACTGACTTAAGACGCGCCCTGCCCCGCGACAAGACGCCAGGGAGCCGCGAAGGACTGGACAATCTGAACGCTTGGGGAAAAGCTGTTCCCATGACGTCCGCACTCCCCCATACCCAGACCGGCTATCTGGGCGGCAAGCTGCTGATCGCCAGTCCGCTGATCGGCGACACCCGCTTTGACCGCACCGTCATCTATATGTGCGCGCATGACGCGGAGACCGCCATGGGGATCATCCTGAACCGCCCGCTGACCGGTTTGCGCCTGCCCGATCTTCTCGAACAGCTGGATGTCAGCGGCGGCGCGCAGGCGCAGGATGCGCCCGTTCTGGAAGGCGGCCCGGTGGACCGGGACCGTGGGTTCGTCCTTCACACGCTCGATGTGGATTGCGGCCCTGCGACCGAACATGTCGGCCATGATCTGGGCCTGACCGCCACCCAGGAGATCCTGATGGCGCTGGCGTCCGAGGACGCGCCGTCCCGCGCCCTGATGGCGTTGGGATATGCCGGCTGGGGTGCGGGACAACTCGAGGACGAGATCAGTCTCAACGCCTGGCTGGTCGCGGATGCGGACCATGACCTGATCTTTGACGACCAGCCCGAAGAGAAATGGGCCCGGGCGCTCAACAAGCTGGGCGTAACGCCGGAATTCCTGACCGCGGCCAGCGGCAATGCCTGAAAAACTGGTGCATGAGCCATATTCACAATTGACTTGCACCGGGAACTCGCTTGAATGGGGAAAAGTCCTTCAAGCGCATTGCCGGAAATACCATGGCTGTCCGATCAAAACGCAAGTCACAAGCGTGGCTGGTTCGCATCCGTGATTGCTCGGCCAAGGCGTTCGTCCTTGGGGTGCTGGGACTGGCCGTGATCCTGTTTCCGCTGGCGCTGACCTCGGGCTCGGTCTGGGCCCTGTGGTATTTCTAGGCGGACTCGCCGCCCCTATCCACGCTCTTGCATCTGCGCCGCCCCGAACCGGCTCGCCATGCCTTGCGTGACGGCGCGCGCGGCGTCCTGGGGGGAGAGTGCAGGCGCAAAGTGATACCCCTGCCCGTAATCGCACCCCAATTCGAGACACAGGGTTTGTGCGGCCTCGCTCTCCACGCCCTCGGCCACCACGCTCATGCCGTAACTTTCGGCGATCCTGACAACCGAAGAGATGATGGACCGGGCTGAGCCGTCGGTGAGCGCGGCGCGGATGAAATACTGGTCGAGCTTGACGACATCGAAGGCGAACCGGTCAAGCCGGGCCAGCGAGGAATAGCCCGTCCCGAAATCATCCAGCACGATGGGCACGCCCTGATCGCGGACGGCGTTCAGGGTGCGCTCGGCGGCCTCCGGGTCAACCATCACGTCGGTTTCGTTGACTTCCAGCTTGAACGCGCCGCGCGGCAGACCGCTGGCCTGCACCGCCTGCAGGAGCCGGTCGGCGAAATCCGGAGCGCTGACCTCGGTCGCTGTGGCGTTGGCGGTCACGAACAAGTCCAGAGGCCCGTTCCGCGCCGCCAGCCAGGCGGAAAGATCCTGAACCGCCATGGACCGCACGCTCTCCCCCACCGCCTCGACATAGCCATGAGCCTGGGCAAGAGGCATGAATTCATCCGCGCCCAGTACGCCCACGCCCGGACGATCCCAGCGGGCCAGGGCTTCAAATCCGGCGAGCCTCTTCGTCTTCAGATCGACGACCGGCTGATAATAGGCGCACACATCGCCCGATTTCAGCGAGTCCGCGAGCGCGGTTTCAAGATCCATGTCCGCGCGGCCGCCCGCCGAGCCGCCCGCCGGCAGCATCAGCCCGCGCCAGTGCAGGCCATCGCCCTGACCGATGAGCCGCACATAGCGCACTTCATGATCATCGCCCAGGAGCCGCAGACGCACGTCACAAGGGCCGGCGCGCTGCAGCAGGTCCAGTCGGGGCTGATCCGCCGGCGCCAGGCGTTCACGCAGATGTCTGACATCGCCTGCAGCGCCGAGCGCGCCCAGACCAAGGGCGGTCACCTCGCCCCCCAGGGTCAGATCATGATCGAGGAAATTGATCTCCACCGCCAGCGCCCCCGCCGCCGATACGGCGTCCCTGTAGGGTCGCAAGGCGGTGGGATCGGTCATCGGATCGTTCTTCAGGATGGCGAATTTGAGGTGATCCCGCCACTCGCCATGAATCTTGAGATAGGACCGCGCGACGCCTTCCGGTGTGAAGCCCACAGACAGCAACAGCCTGCGCGAGGCGTCATTATCAAGCCGCGTGGCGGCCTCGATCCGGTGCAGGCGCAGACTGCTGAAGGCATGCCCCAGCACGCGGCGCACGGCGGCGCGCGCATAGCCCTTGCGCAGATAGGGCGAGCCGATCCAGTAGCCGATATCAGCCGCCTGCAGCACGCCGCGGCGCACATTGTTGAGATTGCAGGCGCCCAGCAGTACGTCATCGGAGGCGCGGAAGATGAAGAAGGGATAGCCCGTCCCGTTCTCCACATCGCTCTGATACCGGCGCATGCGACGCTTGTAGGCGGATTTGGTCAGCTCGTCCTCGGCCCAGCTCGGCTCGAACGGCTCGGTATGCGCACGGCTGGCCGAGCGCAGCTTGGCCCAGGCTTCGTAATCATCAAGCTGGGGATGGCGCAGACGCAGCCCTTCGGACCACAGCACCGTCTCCTGCATGTCTTCGCGCCAGAGCGCCATGGGGTCGTCCTTCGCCGTCGCTTGCCTAGCCCCGCCATGTCAGGCGGCCGAACTGTATATGATACGCGAAGTAAACAGCCAGCAAAGCCAGCATCATCGCAAACCAGGTGATGGCGTAGGCCAGATGGCGCTCCGGCGGCGTCTGGGTGAGATAGGCGGGCGGGGCGCCATCGCTCAACGCCAGCCAGTACTGGTCGTTCAGACGATCCGCCTCAACGTTCAGAACCCCAGCAAAGGCTTGGGCGTCAAACGCGTAAAACTCGTTGGCGTCCGCATTGGCGGGCGGCGTGAACGGCCCCTGCCCCAGAGGCGTTTCAAACCGCAATTGCGTGAAGGCATCAGTCTCGGTCAGGGCGCCGTCATCGGCGCGCGTCGCCGTCTCAAGCCCCTCAAACCCGGTTTCCATCAGCACCAGTTGCGCGCCGTCGCACGCCCGGACCGGCCTGAACAACCGCCAGCCCGGCGCGCCCTGGGCGTTCCGCCCGGACACCCGCACCGTATCCGCTTCAGGGTCCGCCGCTGGCGGCACGACCCGGCGTCCGATTTCCGCGCGGCCCGCACACAGGCCCTGGTCCAGAGAGATCGGCTCTGCCTCGGCCGTGGCCGCATAATCGGCCAGAAGCTCGATCTTCCAGGCGCGGCGGTCCAGCTGCCAGCTGCCCAGCCAGATGAGCAGCGCCAGTGCGGGCAGCATCACAATCGTCAGAACAGGAAGCGGGCGAAAACTCGCCATCAGATCAGGCCGCGTCAGTATCGCTTGAAGAAGCCGCGCCGGGGCGGTCATCCTGCTCGCCGCCTTCCGGAGCGAGGTCGAGCTGCGCCTCATGGGCGTTGTGCTTCCACTGCAGGGCGAAGAGGGTCGCCTTGAAAGGCGGTAGGATCAGCAGGGTCAGCACAGTCGACAGCGGCAGCCAGAGCAGCATGTGCAGCCAGACCGGCGGGGAAACCGCCAGTTCCAGCGCCAGCGCTGCGGGCACCACGATGAAACCCACAATGGACATCACGAAGACGGCGGGGCCGTCGCCGGAATCCTCGCTGGAGAAATCAAGGCCGCAGACGCCGCAGGCGTCCGCGACCTTGAGATACTTGCGAAACAGAGCGCCTTTTCCGCAGCGCGGGCACCGCCCGAGAAGGCCGGCGAGAAAAGGGCTCGTTTCAGTCATTAGTGGCCGACCCCGTGCGCAGTGCCCAGACCCGCATTGCCCACATAGACAAAGACGTACAGGAACAGCCAGACCACGTCCACGAAGTGCCAGTACCAGGCGGCGGCCTCGAAGCCGAAATGCTTTTCCTTGGTCCAGTGACCCATCATCAGACGGATCAGGCAGACCGCCAGGAAGATGGTGCCGATGATGACATGGGCGCCATGGAAGCCGGTGGCCATGTAGAAGGTCGCGCCATAGAGGCTGCCCGAAATGCCGAAGGCAGCGTGGGAGTACTCATAGGCCTGCAGCGCGGTGAAGCTCACGCCCAGCAGCACGGTCAGGAGCGTGCCCAGTTTCGCGCCCTTGCGGTCGCCATGCTGCAGCGCGTGGTGCGCCCAGGTCACGGTCGTGCCCGACAGCAGCAGGATCAGGGTGTTGATCAGCGGCAGATGGAAGGGGTCAAAGGTCTGGATGCCCGGAACCCCGTTCGCCCAGCCCGAATAGTCGATGCCCAGAACGTCGCCGGTCCAGCCCGCGCCCGCACGATCGCCATGGAACAGCGCCATGTCGAAGAACATCCAGAACCAGGCGGCGAAGAACATCACCTCGGAGACGATGAACAGCAGCATGCCATAGCGCAGACCCAGATCCACGACCGGGGTGTGGTCGCCCTTCTGGCCTTCCTTGATGACATCGCCCCACCAGCCGAACATCACATAGATGATGATGGCGAAGCCGAGCAGCAGCAGGATCGGGGATCCTTGCTGCAGGAAGAAGTAGAAGATGGACTCTTCGTTGGTCGACAGGCCCTTCATGAAGACGACCGCGCCAAACGTCAGCACGAACGCGCCGAGCGAGGCGACGAACGGCCACGGGCTGGGGTCGACGAGGTGATAGTCGTGTTTAACGGCTGCGCCGGCCATGATGCTCTCCCGCCAGTATTCCCGGTCAAATAACGAGCGACTCTATAACTTCGCCCGTCCCGGTATTCAATTAATCACGCGCGTTAGCGCTACTGGGCGTCAGCATCCGATCCGGATGCCTCCGCAGTTTCATAGACCCGCTCATCACCGCTTTCCCAGAAGGTGTAGGAAAGGGTGACGGTGCGGATATCGTCCAGCCGGTCGTCTTCGTCCATAAGGGGATCTACGAAGAAGATCACCGGCATGTCCATGGATTGCCCCGGATCGAGGGTCTGCTCGGTAAAGCAGAAGCATTCCAGCTTGGAGAAATACGGCCCCATCTTGAACGGGGTCACATTATAGCTGGCGATGCCCGTCACGGGGCGGTCAGAAGTGTTGGTCGCGCGGTAGAAGGCCAGCGCCGTCTCGCCCACACGCACCTGCATTTCGGTCTGCAGCGGCTCGAACTCCCAAGGGAAGCCGCGCGAGCGCGAGGCGTCGAAACGCACCGTCACTTCGCGATCAAGCACCTGACCCGGATCGTACTGCACGAGCTGCGTCGTGCCGCCGTAGCCCGTCACCTTGCAGAACAGGTTGTAAAGCGGCACCGAGGCGTACGCCATGCCGACCATCCCCACGATCACGACGCCGCAAATCGCAAAGATCCGGGTATTCTTGTCGAGACGGGAGAACATGATCGATCAGGCTCCTGCGTTATAATTGCTGGCGAGACGGACCATCGTGGTCACGAAGATCAGTCCCACGAACACGAACAGGCCCAGCGCGATGGCGCGGTTGCGACGCTTGCGCGCGGCCTTCTGCTCTTCGGTCAGAACCACGAACTCGGCTTCGCCCTCGGGCGCAGCGTCCGGGTTTTCGGGCCGGTTGAGATCCTCACTCATGCGCCGCCTCCCAGAAAGGCCATGACCGGTGTGTAGGCGCCCGCGCCATGCTCGACGAGCAGGGCTGCGAACAGCAAGGTCAGATGGGCGATGGAATAGGCGAACAGGTCTCGCGCCGCCTTGTCGCCGGCGCGCACGGCGTAAAGCTCGTCCTCGGCCGCATTGGCGTCGCCGGCGCGCGAGGCGAAGACCCGGATGGCCAGCAGCGCGAACAGCGCGCCGCCCAGCACCACGGCGCCCGCATACACCCAGCCGCCGAGACCGGTCACGATCGGACCGGCGGTCGCGGCGAGATACAGCGCGGTGTAGATCAGGATTTGCAGACGGGTGGATTTCGCGCCCTTGGCGACCGGCATCATCGGCACCCCGGCGGCGGAATAATCGCCCGACTTGTAGAGCGCCAGCGCCCAGGAATGGGGCGGCGTCCACAGGAAGATGATCGCGAACAGCAACACCGAATTCAGGCTGATATCGCCGGTGGCGGCGGCCCAGCCGATCATCGGCGGGAAAGCGCCCGCCGCGCCGCCAATGACGATATTTTGCGGCGTCGAGCGCTTCAGCCACATGGTGTAGATCACCGTGTAGAAGAAGATGGAGAAGGCCAGAAGGCCGGCGGCGACATAGTTGGTGGCGAGCGCCATCAACAGCACCGAGGCCAGCGCCATCACGCCGGAGAAGACATAGGCTTCATTGGCGGGCACGCGCCCGGTCGGCACCGGGCGACGGCGGGTGCGCTTCATGATGGCGTCGATATCGGCGTCATAGGCCATGTTGAACGCGCCGGCCGCGCCAGCGCCCACGGCGATGCACAGCATGGCGATGGCGGCGGTCAGGAAGTTCACGGCGACAGGCGCCGCAGCGAAACCGGCGAGCCCGGTGAACACCACCAGGGTCATGACGCGCGGCTTCATCAGCGAGACATAGTCCCGCCAGGACGCCAGCGACGCGGCGTCCGAAGGATCGCGGGGCGGCGCTGCGTCAGCAGCGCCGCCCTTGCGAAGATCGGCGGAAAGGTCGGTCACGGTTTGCGTTTCCGGTTCCGTCTGTTGGCTCAACGGCACGCTACTTGATGCGCGGCAGTTCGTTGAACTGGTGGAAGGGCGGCGGAGAGGACAGGGTCCATTCCAGCGTGGTCGCGCCTTCGCCCCACGGGTTCGCTTCGGCCGGGCGGCGGCGCAGGATCGACTCGATCAGCACCAGGAAGAACACCGCCATGCCGATCAGCATCACGACATAGCCCATGGAGGAGACGTGGTTCCACAGCGCGAAGCCGTCCGCGTAATCCACATACCGGCGCGGCATGCCCTGGAGGCCCAGGAAGTGCTGCGGGAAGAAGATCAGGTTGGCGCCCACGAAGAAGAAGAAGAACTGGATGTTCGCCAGCGTCTCGTTGAACTTGATGCCGAAGATCTTCTCATACCAGTAGTAGAAACCGGCGAAGATGGAGAACACCGCGCCCAGCGACAGCACGTAGTGGAAGTGCGCCACCACGTAATAGGTGTCGTGCAGGGCCTGGTCGACGCCGGCGTTGGACAGCATAACGCCCGTCACGCCGCCGATGGTGAACAGGAAGATGAAGCCGATCGCCCAGATCATCGGGGTGCGGAACTGGATGGAGCCGCCCCACATGGTGGCGATCCACGAGAAGATCTTGATGCCGGTCGGCACCGCAATGATCATCGTGGCGGCCACGAAATAGGCTTTCAGGTTCACGTTCAGGCCCACGGTGTACATGTGGTGCGCCCACACGATGAAGCCGATGAAGCCGATGGCGACCATGGCGTAGGCCATGCCCAGATAGCCAAAGACCGGCTTGCGCGAGAAGGTGGACACGATGTGGGAGATCATGCCGAAGCCGGGCAGGATCAGGATGTACACTTCAGGGTGACCGAAGAACCAGAACAGGTGCTGGTACATGATCGGGTCGCCGCCGCCGGCGGGATCGAAGAAGGTCGTGCCGAAGTTGCGGTCGGTCAGCAGCATGGTCAGGGCGCCGGCCAGAACCGGAACCGAGAGCAGCAGCAGGAAGGCGGTCACCAGCACGGACCAGGCGAACAGCGGCATCTTGTGCAGGGTCATGCCCGGCGCGCGCATGTTGAAGATCGTGGTGATGAAGTTGATCGAACCGAGCAGTGAGCTGACGCCGGCGATATGCAGCGAGAAGATCACCATGTCGAAGGCCGGGCCGTTATGCCCTGACGTTGACAAGGGCGGGTACATCACCCAGCCGCCGCCAAAGCCATTGTCCCCGCCTGCGCCCGGAACGAACATCGATGCGAACAGCATGATGAAGGAGAAGGGCAGCAGCCAGAAGGAGATATTGTTCATCCGCGGGAAGGCCATGTCCGGCGCGCCGATCATCAGCGGCACGAACCAGTTGCCGAAGCCGCCGATCATGGCGGGCATGACCATGAAGAAGATCATGATCAGGCCGTGCATGGTCGTGATGACGTTGTAGTTATGCTCGTTGCCCCAGAAGCCGTTGTTGAAGACCTGGAGACCCGGCTCTGCGAGCTCCCAACGGATGAGGCCGGACATGGCGCCGCCAATCACCCCCGCGAAGATCGCGAAGATGAGGTACATCGTGCCGATGTCCTTGTGGTTGGTGGAATACACCCAGCGCTTCCAGTCCCAGATGCTGGGGGTGTGATCGTCGTGATGCGCAGCAGCGTCTGACATCTGATCTCTCCTTACTGGACGGAAGCGAGGCGGGCGCCGCCACGCACGTCGTCGTAATAGGCGGCCAGGACTTCCGGCGCCGTGTAGGGGTCGTTGTTGGCCGCTTCGACCCATGCGGTGAAGACCTCTTCAGGCACCACATGAACCTCGATCGGCATGAAGGCATGGCGCAGGCCGCACAGCTCCGAGCACTGGCCGTAATAGATGCCCGGCTCGTTCACTTCGAACCAGGTCTCGTTCAGGCGGCCGGGAATGGCGTCCATCTTGATGCCGAAGGCCGGCATCGCCCAGTTGTGGATCACGTCCGAGGCCGTCACTTCCACGCGCACGGTGGCGCCGGTGGGCACCACGACCGGCAGGTCGGTCGACAGGTTGCGCAGCGCCGCATACGGGTGCGCCGCCACGTCTTCGTCCGGCAGCATGTTGGCGACGTATTCGAAATCGCCATGGTCAGGATAGGTGTATGTCCAGTTCCACTGGTTGCCCGTGGCCTTGATGGTGAAATCCGCCTCGGGGATCACGTCCTGCAGATACAGCAGCTTGAAGGACGGCACAGCGATCACCACCAGGATCAGGATCGGGATGCCCGTCCAGATCACTTCAACCAGCGTGTTGTGGCTGAATTTCTTGGCTTCGGGGTTCCGCTTGCTGTTGTAGCGGACCATCACCCACAGCAGCAGGCCAAGCACGACGAGCGAGATCGCCGTGATGATCCACAGCACCATGGCGTGGAAGACTTCGATGTTTTCCTTCACCGGGGTGACAGCTTCCTGCAGCCCCAGATGACCGTCGACCGGCGCGCCGATCACGGTGGCCGAAGCGCTGGCTGTCATTACACATAGGGCGGCGAGGGCGCCCAGTATGGCCGAGAATCGCATAATTCCCCCAAGTCCTGGTTCTATCGTCCAATTGGCGACGCTTGATGAGAGGTGCGGTCAAACGTCACTTGCGGCGACTCGTCGCCACCTCCGAGTTCGGCACGATATAGACTGCAATGGCGTGCTAGCCAATCGAGCTTGAGCGCCTTTTTGTCGCACTTGGCCGTCTTTTTCCACCTCCTTGTGCGCACGAAAGTCTGGCCGCGTGATTTAGGCTTTGCTAACCTTCCAGAACACTATGAACTCTGAGGGGGCCAGATTCATGTCGACACACAGCTTCAACTCGCGATCCAACCGTCCTGTGATGCAGGCGCTGACCGGCGGCTTTTGCGGCCTGGCCATGGCGGCCTTGCTGGCGCTGGCGGTCTCTTTCGCCTTTTCCGGTCGCGCCCTGGGTCAAGAGAACGACCCGCGGTACGAATGCGAGGCGGGCGCGCGCGACACCGGCGCCACCGGTCGCGCCCTGGGCGCCTGCGATCTGCTTCTGCGTGATGCATCGGTCACCGGCGAGACCCGCGCCCGCGTCCTGACCAACCGCGCTGTCATGCTGCTGGCTCGCGGTCAGAACATCCAGGCGCGCTCTGATCTTGAAGAAGCCGTCGAGCTCTCGCCGGAGCAGGCGGAAGCCTGGCTGAACCTCTCCGCCGCGCAGATCGCCACGGGCTCGGCCCAGGCTGCGATCGACACCGCCCGTCAGGCCCGCGAGCTGGGCGCCAGCCCCGCCCTCGCCGCCTTCAACACCGCCATTGCGCTGGAGACTCTGGGCCGTTTCGAGGACGCCTACGCTGCTTATTCCGAAGCCGCCCAGCAAGATCCCGAGAACGTCACGCTCGCCGCTCAGCCGGCCCGGTTCATCTGGCACCAGGGCTGATCGGAGGGGCGGGTCTGCCCGCAAGCCTCGCACTGCGCTGCCGCACGGTCTATGTATGAGGCCTACCGCCACGTGCAGGAGCCGTCATGACCACTGATCCGTTCACCGCCTTTGAATTTGACGCCGATGATGCGGGCCGCGTGCTCGACGAGGCGCTGGTCGGAGCGGATGACGGCGAGCTGTTTCTGGAAACCTCGGCGTCAGAGAGCCTCGCCTTCGACGATGGCCGGCTGAAGGTCGCCAATTTCGACGCCGAGCGCGGCTTTGGTCTGCGGGGCGTGTTCGGCGAGGCGTCCGGCTTCGCCCATTCCTCGGACCCTACCCTCGCTGCGCTCAAGCGCGCCGGTGAAACCGCCAGCGCCGCCCGTCAGGGCCGCGATGCGGTGATGGCGCCCTCCCCGGCCCGCGCCAATCAGACCCTTTACAAGGATGTGGACGTCATCGCCCAGCCGGGTTTCGAGGCGAAATCCACCCTGCTCGCCGAGATCGACGCCTATCTGCGCGCCAAGGACCCCGAAGTGGTCCAGGTATCCGCTTCCGTCTCCGCCTCGCGCCGGGTGATCGGCATTGTCCGCGCAGGCGGCGATGTCCGCACCGAAGTGCGTCCTCTCGTGCGCGTGAATGTGGCCGTCACCTGTGAGCGCCAGGGCCGCCGCGAAACCGGCTCGGCCGGGGCCGGCGGTCGCGCCGCCTTTGATCAATGGATCGCGCCGGGCGCCTGGAAAGGGCTCGCCGACGAAGCGCTGCGGGTCGCCAAGGTCAATCTCGAAGCCGTTGATGCGCCTGCGGGCGAATGGCAGGTCGTGCTTGGCCCGGGCTGGCCGGCCATCCTGCTGCACGAAGCGGTGGGTCACGGCCTGGAGGGCGATTTCAACCGCAAGGGCGCGTCCGCCTTCTCCGGCAAGGTGGGCCAGCAAGTCGCCGCCAGGGGCGTGACGGTCGTTGATGACGGCACGATCCCCGATCGCCGCGGCTCCCTGAGCTTTGATGATGAAGGCACCCCGACCGGCCGCACCGTGCTGATCGAGGACGGCGTGCTGAAAGGCTATATGCAGGACCGGCAGAATGCGCGCCTGATGGGCGTCGAGCCCACTGGCAATGGCCGACGCGAAAGCTATGCCCACCCGCCCATGCCGCGCATGACCAATACGATCATGGAAGCGGGCGATCGCGATCCGGGCGAAATCCTGGAGAGCCTGAAGGACGGCATCTACGCCAAGAATTTCGGCGGCGGTCAGGTGGACATCACCTCGGGCAAATTCGTCTTCCGCTGCACCGAGGCCTATCGCGTGCGCGACGGCAAGATCTGCGAGCCCATCAAGGGCGCAACCCTGATTGGCGACGGCCCCACCGCCCTGACCAGGATCTCGATGATCGGCGACGACATGCAGCTTGATCCGGGCGTCGGCACCTGCGGCAAGGCGGGGCAGGGCGTGCCTGTCGGCGTGGGGCAACCCACCCTGCGCATTGACGGATTGACCGTGGGCGGCACGGGCTAGGTCCGGACAAAGCCGGACAATCACCTTACAAAGTAGTCACTTACCACCTTGTAATAAGAAATACCGGTCGTTACGCCCTAGCCTTGCGCCTGACTGTGATTTGCAAGACTGGAATTGTGATGATTGCCCGGACGACCTCGCTCGCCCTTCTGCTGACCGCGACCGCGCCTGCATTCGGCGATGATGCGCCGGATCCCGTCGTGGCGGAGGGTGAGGCGGACGGCGCCATCCTCGCCTATCCGGCCAGCTTCTTCACCGAGTTCAGCCCGGTCACGGCGCGCGACATGATCAACCGGCTGCCGGGCTTTTCCCTCTCGGACGGCAACACCAATCGTCGCGGACTGGCGGACGCCTTCGGCAATCTGCTCATCAACGGTCAGCGCCCGTCCGACAAGACGCTCGGCCTGGGCACGGTGCTGCAACGCATTCCAGCCGACCAGGTCGTCCGGATTGAGCTGATCCGCGAGCCGCTTCCCGAGTATGAGATGCGCGGCTACAGCCAGCTCGCCAATGTCATTCTGGTTGAGGGCTCGGGCATGCGCGCGAGCTTCCAGCACACCCTGACCCGCAACAATTCCTCGCGTCTCGCCTCGGCGATGGAAAGCTCCATCACCCGCCCCGTTGGCTCTGGCGAACTGACCCTGGGGCTGAACTGGGAAGTGTGGGGCCCGTCCAATGACCGCTCGGTCTTCACGGAGACGCCCGACGGCGTCCGGCTCTCTC
The DNA here is from genome assembly GCF_002433705.1 of Oceanicaulis sp. UBA6590. Lineage (NCBI taxonomy): Bacteria > Pseudomonadati > Pseudomonadota > Alphaproteobacteria > Maricaulales > Maricaulaceae > Oceanicaulis > Oceanicaulis sp. UBA6590. The sequence continues at coordinate 67,420 of NZ_DJIQ01000067.1, read as the reverse complement.
GCGAGCACTACAATGACCAGCGCCGCTATCGCGAGATCGAGCCCTCGATCAGCTATTCCGGTCCGATTGGAGAGAACACGCGGCTGCGCGTGAACGCCAATGCGGAGTTTGTCGCCTGGCGCCGCATCATCTCGGGCTTCGCCTATGACGGCGCCGACCAGCCCGAGGCCTACATCGAACAGGCCAATGATGAACGCAGCTGGCGAGCCGGCCTCTCGTCCACTCTGGAGCATGACTGGTCTGACGGCCTCGCCTCGACCACGACCTTCCTGCTGACGCGCTCCGATACGGATAACGGACCGGAAGTGGAAAGCGTCAACACCCTGTCTTCCGGCGTGGAACGCGCGCAGGTGCTCTATCAGAACGCCCAGGAGGAGACCGCGCTGCGCCAGAGTTTCGACTGGACCCTGTCAGAGGCGCATTCGCTGACCTTCGGCGCGGAAGCCGCCTTCAACGCCCTCGACGCCAGCCTCGCCCTGTTCGAGGATACCGGCGGCGGGTTCGTCCCGATCCCCCTCCCCGTCAGCGACACCCGGGTCGAGGAAGTGCGCGGCGAACTGTTCGCCGACACGGTCTGGGTCATCAGCGAGGCCTTCTCGCTGGAAGGCGGACTGCGTTATGAATACAGCGAGATTTCCCAGTCGGGTCCGGCCGGTCAGGCGCGCACCTTCACCTATCTCAAGCCGCGGGCCAGCGTGACCTGGCGCCCGGGCGACCAGCGCCGCCTGCGCGTCGGCATCGAACGCAATGTGGACCAGCTCGATTTCGGCAATTTCGCCAGCTCCGTCGATCTCAACTCTGATCAGGTGGATGTGGGCAATCCCGATTATCGCCCCCAGACCGACTGGACGCTGGAGGCGGAGTTCGAACAGCGGTTCAACGAGGACGCCTCGCTGACGCTGACCCTGGGCCGCGTCTGGGTGCAGGATCTCGATGACTATATCGCCATCATCACCCCGACCGATGTGTTTGACGCGCCGGGCAATATCGGCGATGGCGCGCTCAACCGCATCACGCTGGACTGGACCAGCCCGCTGGGCTGGCTGGGCCTGCGCAACGCCACGCTCGACGGCTTTGCGGAATGGTATGACAGCTCGATCGAAGACCCTGTCACCGGGGTGGATCGCGCCTGGTCCGGGGTTGCGGAATGGGAATTCCGCTTTGATTTCCGTCAGACATTCCCGGCCGCGCAGATGGCCTGGGGCTGGGATTACAGCTATCGCTCCGACCGGTCGACCTATCGCGTGAGCCGTTTCACCAATTTCGAGCAACCGGCGGGCGATCTCGATCTCTATGTCGAAACCACGCGCTGGTTCGGCCTGACGACGCGTCTGGGCGCGGACTTCGTGCTCGACACGACCGAACGGCAGGACCGGATCGTGTATGACGGCTCGCGCGCGGATGGCGTCGAACGCTATCGCCAGCGCCGGTATTTCGACAACGGGCCGCAAATCTTCCTGAGCATTCGCGGCGCCTTCTAACCTCCCTAAATTGTAATCCTACGAGCTTTCTCCGTCTGGTAGACTGAAGTCGGCAGGGCGAGAAGCCGGGCGAAACAGTGATCTGGCGACCCTGCCGGGAGGAGGTCGTCATGAACGCCATTACTCGCACCTGCCTGCTTGCCGCATTGTGGGCAGGCGTCAACACCGCCGCCATCGCCCAGACCGAGGCGATCGAGCTTTTGCGAAGTCCTTCCGGGTATTTCGTCGCGCCGGTCTTCATCGGGCAGGAAGGCCCGTATCCATTCGCGCCGGACACCGGCGCCAGCCATACCGCCATCGCGCAAAGCCTGGCGGAAGCGCATGGCTTCGTCAGCACGCGCGAGCGCCTGGATTCGGTGCAGACCCTGACCGCCGAAGTCCAGGCCGAGCGTCACAGGCTCGATGTCCTGACCCTCGGCCCCTATGCGCTGAATACGGTGGATGCGGTGGTCACCCCCACCCCGCCCGATCTGGAGCTCGAGATTTACGGGCTGCTGGGCCGCAACGCGTTCGCGGGCCGCACCATACGGCTCGACTATCCCAACGCCCGGCTCTTCATGCAGGCGCAGGCGCCCGACTTCGTGGATGCCCGCATTGATCCGCGCCGCAATGTTCTGGTGGGCGCCGCCCGCGCCCGGGGCGTCGAGGACGATATCGTGGTGATGGTCGACACCGGCTCTCCCATCACGCTTGTCAATCAGGCGCTCGCGGGCCAGCTGCGCCAGCGCGCCGTGATCCGCATCCTGACCGTGGGCAGCCTCTCGCGCATCCCCGATCTGGTGGAGACCGATGATCTGGTGGTCGTCAGCCAGTTCCAGCTGGGCGGCGTCTGCATAGACCGCATGTCGGTCCACGCCGCCGATCTCGATGTCTTCCGCGCCATGGGCTGGGAGGACCGCCCGGCCATGATCGTGGGGCTGGATCTCCTGCAGAACACCACGCTGACCGTGGATTATGCGAACGGTCGCGCCGAGATCGAACCCGGCTCGCAAGGCTGGCGCTGCCCGGGCGGGCGCCGCAGCCAGCTCAGCCACTGACGCAAAAAGCCCCGGAGCGACGCTCCGGGGCTTTTCTTCAGACGGTCAGGACCGCTTACACGAGGTCGCGGGCGTCCTGATCAGGGCCGGCGGCTTCCGCCTTGGCGTCGATCTGGTCAACGGCGCGGCCATGGCCGAGCCCTTTGAGCCAGAAGCTCAGCACCCCGAAGATCACGCCCAGCACGATGGCGAACAGGCCGATCGATCCGAACACGGCGGCATAGCCATTGAGCGCCGCCGCCGGGTCGAGCACCTGGCCCGCCACCGTGTCGGTCGCGGTGAAGGTGGCGATGATGCCCGCCACGTATTGCGCGAAGGCCGAGGACAGGAACCAGCCCGCCATCATGGTCGAGACGACCGCGCCCGGGCTGAGCTTGGTGATGGCCGACAGGCCCACCGGGCTCAGGCACAGCTCGCCGGTGGTGTGCAGCAGATAGGCGCCCGCCAGGAAGATCAGGGGCACGCGATAGTCATCGCCCGCAAACTGGGTGCCCCACACCAGCAGCATGAAGCCCAGACCCACCTGAACCAGCGCGAGCGCGAATTTCAGCGGGGTGTTGGGGTTCTTGCGCAACTTGGCGAGGAAGGCCCAGATCGCCGCGAAGACCGGCGCGAACAGCAGGATGAAGCCCGCATTGAAGGACTGGGTCTGGGACGCCGTGATCTCGAACGGCCCCACCGACAGATCGGTGTTGCGCGCGGCGAACAGGTTCATGGACGAACCGGCCTGCTCGAACAGCGCCCAGAACACGACCGAGACGATGATCAGGATCAGCGCCAGGATCAGGCGTTGCGCCTCAACCTTGGTGCAGCTGTTGACCATGTAGAAGACCACATAGCTCAGGAAGCCAAGGCCGCCGATCAGGAGGAACAGCGCCAGAAGGTCCTGCTCGCCCATGCCCGGCACGGTGAAGCGGATCGTGTGCGCCTGAACCATGAACCAGACCACGACGACGCCCACAAGGCCGATGCCGTAGATCAGCCATTCGGTATTGATCGGGCCCAGCGCCTTGGCTTTCAGTTTTTCCTGGCTCGGCGGGTTGCCCACATGGTCGATGAGGTTCTTGCCCGGCAGGAAGAACAGGGCGCGACCGCGCACGAACACGACCCAGCCCAGCGCCATGCCGAGACCGGCCAGGCCGAAGCCGGCCCACCAGCCGACCGTTTCGCCCAGAAGGCCGCACAGGATGGCCGCCCAGAACGAACCCAGATTGATGCCGTAATAATACAGGGTGAAGCCGCCATCGCGACGCGGATCGTTCTCTTCATAGAGCTGACCGACGATGGAGGAGATGTTCGCCTTCAGGAAACCCACGCCCATGATGATCAGGGCCAGGGCGAAGTAGAAGATGTTCAGGAACATCCGGTCGCGCTCGACGCGCTCGATCTCGAACTGGCCCTGCGGCAGAACGGCGGGAATGCTGGCCGTGGACGGCAGCTCGGCGATCTCGAAATCGCCCTCGGAATTGGCCGAGAAGCTGTATTCCGCGCCATCCACCTCGATCATCACCGAGCGGTTCGACCCGCGGCCTTCGGCCACCAGCTCGTATTGCTGGCCCTCATAGATCAGGGCTTCGCGGGCCGGTTCGCCCTCGATCCCCATGGTCGCGTGACCGGCCACCAGCAGCAACGCGCCGAAGGCGATGGCCTTGCGGTTGCCCAGATACCGGTCCGCCAGATACCCGCCCAGCAGCGGCAAGAGATACACGAGCGCGGTATAGGCGCCGTATTGCGAGCTGGCTTCGCTGTCAGAGAACAGGAAGTGCTGGGTGAGATAGAAGATCAGCAGGCCGCGCATGCCGTAATAGGAAAAGCGCTCCCACATCTCGGCGAAGAACAGGATGTGCAGGCCCTTGGGGTGCTTGCGCATCTCCAGAAAGACCGGAATGGCGGTGGCGATCGTAATCACGATCCCCGCCAGAACGACGATATTCATGACCTGAGGTCCCTCCCCGTCACAGTCCGACGCCCCTCATGCGTCCAAAGATGAAGGACCGTGATCGAATTCGTTACGAAATGACTACCGCGCAAAACACCACGCGGGGCCGGGAGTCGCAAGGGCTTTGCGGCAGTGGGGGTATTGGCGAGAGGCGAGAAGAGCATCGTTCTGGCTGAATGAGTTTCCCGATAAGATGCGCATATGGCGTCGAAGAAACCCATAACGACAGCACGGCGTTTGCGCCGGGACATGACAGATGCCGAACGCAAGCTCTGGTCCATGCTTCGGCGAAGACCTGATGGGCTGAAGTTTCGACGCCAGCATCCGATCAGCCGCTATGTGGCCGACTTCGCCTGTCCCCAAATAGGCCTGATTATCGAGCTGGATGGCGGTCAGCATAACCTTCCGGCTCATCGGCGCCGCGACGAGCATCGTACGCGCTGTTTGGAGAACCAAGGGTGGCATGTTCTTAGGTTCTGGAATACGCAGGTTTTTGAGGCGCCCGACATGCTGGGCGATCAAATTCTGGATCTGGTGCACGCCCTGAAACAACGCCGACAGAACCCCTCTCCCCCTTGGCCAAGGGGGAGAGGCAGGGTGAGGGGGTGCGCTTCAATCTGGGAGGCCTGAACGGGATGAAACGCCGCCCACCCCTCACCTAACCTCTCCCCTCAGGGAGGGGAGAGGGATGGGGTTGGCGCTCTATGCTCAACTCATGGGTTCACCGGACAAGCCGGTGAATAACCCTCATGAATACTGAAACCCCGGACAAGCGCAGCGCTGAGCCGGGGTCTCCATCAGGATATGGCGCTTGAAGCGGAGGGAGATCCCGGATCGCTGCTCGCCCGGGAATTCAGGACACAGCTTAATACGCCGCCTCTTCGAAGATCGGTTCGACGCTTTCGTTCCAGGCGCCGTGATAGCGCTCGAGCAGGCGTTCGGCGGGGCTGACGCCCGTCTTCGCGATCTCGTCGAGATCATCGAGGAACAGCGCTTCGTTTTCGCCATGGGCGTTCAGGCGTTGACGCGCCTTGAGGCCGGAGCGGGAAATCGCGAGGGCCTGCTGGGCGATGTCCTGCAAGGTTGTGTTGCGGAACGGGGTCTTGAGCGCGGTTTTCGCCGCGCCCGCGCGCATGGCGTCGCGTTCTTCAGCCGTCCAGTCCTTGACGAGGTCCCAGGCCGCGTCGAGCGCGGTCTGATCATAGAGCAGACCCACCCAGAAGGCCGGCAGCGCGCAGAGGCGATTCCACGGGCCGCCATCGGCGCCGCGCTGTTCGAGGAAGGTCTTCAGGCGCACTTCGGGGAAGAGCGTCGACAGATGGTCTTCCCAGTCTGACAGGACCGGCAGTTCGCCCGGCAGCAGCGGCAGCTCGCCCTTCAGGAAGTCGCGGAAGCTCAGCCCCGTGGCGTCCTGGAAGACCGAATTGCGCTTGACGAAATACATCGGCGCATCGAGCGCCCAGTCCACATACTGCTCATAGCCAAAGCCTTCATCGAAGGCGAAATGCAGCATGCCGGTGCGGTTATTGTCGGTGTCGGTCCACACATGGGCGCGATAGCTGAGATAGCCGTTCGGCTTGCCGTCCGCGAAGGGCGAGTTGGCGAACAGCGCCGTGGCGATCGGCTGCAGCGCCAGCGAGACGCGCATCTTCTTGACCATGTCCGCTTCGGACGCGAAGTCGAGATTGGTCTGCACGGTGCAGGAGCGGAACATCATCTGATGGCCCAGCGTGCCCACCTTGGGCATGTAGGCCTTCATGATGTTGTAGCGGTCCTTGGGCATCATCGGGGTCTCTTCAAGAGACCATTTCGGCGAGAAGCCGAGGCCCAGAAAACCCGCGCCGACTTCATCGGCCACTTCGCGCACTTCGCGCAAATGGGTGTTCACCTCGCGGCAGGTCTCGTGAAGATTTTCCAACGGCGCGCCGGAGAGCTCGAACTGGCCGCCGGGCTCCAGCGTGATGGAGCCGCCCTCGCGCTTGAGCGCGACGGGCTTGCCGTTTTCCTCGATCGCCTGCCAGCCAAAGCGGGTCAGGCCTTCCAAGAGCTTGCGCACGCTGGGCCCCTGGCCCTCATAGGGCAGCGGGGCATGATCCTTCAGCGCAAAGCCGAACTTCTCGTGTTCGGTGCCGATACGCCATTGGTCCTTGGGTTTCTCGCCCGCGGCGATGTGGCCGATGAGCTGGGCCTTGCTTTCGATCGGGGCGCCTTCGCCCCCTGCATTATAGGTGCCGCTCATGGGTGATGGTCTCCCCGCCAGGCAAATCAGTGTGGCCGCACAGTTAGGCGCCCGTATCCCCTACGGCAAGCAGGGAAACCGGTTTTCGATCACAAGGGTGTGAGAGATTGCGTGATCGCTCACCAGTCGCCCAGCATGGATTGCCAGACGGACAAGGCGGCGGCGGCCGCTGTATCCGCGCGCAGAATGCGCGGGCCGAGGCTGACGGGCAGGACAAAAGTCTGAGCATGCAGCAGCGTGCGTTCCTCCACCGAGAACCCGCCCTCGGGGCCGACCAGCATCGCCCATTTGCCGCCGCGTTCGCCGCCTGCCAGCGCTTCAGCGATCGGGCGGGCGCGGCCATGCTCTCCGCCCCAGGGCTCGGTCTGGCTGTCCCCGCTTTCATCGGCGAACATCAAGGTGCGCGCCTCGTCCCAGCCCTTGAGCATCTGGGTCAGGCTGACCGGCTCGTGAATCACCGGCAGGTCCAGACGCTCGGTCTGTTCAGACGCTTCGCGCGTCAGAGCCTGCATTCGATCGGTGCGCACGCGCTCGGACTGGGTGCGTTGGGTGATCACCGGCGTGATCGAGGCGACGCCCAGCTCGGTCGCCTTCTCGACGATGAAATCGGTGCGCGCCTTCTTCACCGGCGCGAAATAGAGCGCCATGTCCGGCGTCGCGCTCTGGCTGCGACGCTGTTGAACGATCTGAAGGCTGGCGCGTTTTCTGTCTGCGCTCGCCACCTCGGCGCGCCACTCGCCGTCCCGGCCGTTGAACAGCCGGACGCCGTCGCCCGGTTTGCGGCGCATCACATTGACGAGATAGTGGCCCTGGTCCCGATCCAGATCCAGCACGGCGCCGGCTTCAAGCGGCGCATCGATGTAAAGACGCGGTTCGACACTCATGAATTGCGTTCTAGCTGGACGGCGCCCACGTTCAAGCTTTCAAATGTCGCTGCATGCCAGCCGACGCTCGCACCTGTAACCGCCACGGCCAAAGGAGCCCCGCCATGAAGTCCATCAATCCCTATTCCGGCGACACTGTTTTTGAAGCGGAGACGCATGGACAGGCCGCCATCGAGGCGGCGCTGACTCGCGCGGTCAGCGCGGTGAAAAAGCTCAAGGCCATGGGGATGGACGCAAGGCTCGACGCCTTGCGCAAGGCGGCGGACGTGCTCGATGACCAGCGCGACGAAATCGCCGAGTTGATGACGCGCGAAATGGGCAAGCCGATCAAGCAGGCGAAGGCGGAAGTCGAGAAATGCGCCTGGGTGTGCCGCTATTATGCGGACGAAGCGCCGGACATGCTCAAGCCCACGCCCATCGACGCGCCGGAGAAGGGCGAGTGCAGCCTCTATCACCTGCCGATCGGGCCGGTGTTTGCGGTGATGCCGTGGAACTTCCCCTTCTGGCAGGTCTTCCGCTTTGCCGCTCCCAATCTCGCCGTGGGCAATCCGGGCCTTCTCAAGCACGCCTCCGCCGTGCCGGGCAGCGCGCTCAAGATCGCCGAAGTGCTGGAAAAGGCCGGCTTCCCGGAAGGCGCCTTCCAGACCCTGCTGATCGGTTCGGAGAAGACCGAAACCATCATCACCGATGATCGCATTCGCGGCGTCACCCTCACAGGCTCTGAAGGCGCGGGCTCCGCCGTGGCCTCCCTCGCGGGCAAGGCGATCAAGCCGTCCGTGATGGAGTTGGGCGGCTCTGACGCCTTCATCGTCATGCCCAGCGCGGATATCGACAAGGCGGTGGAGACCGCGGTCACGGCGCGCACCCAGAACAATGGCCAGTCCTGCATCGCCGCCAAGCGCTTCATCATCCACCAGGACGCCTATGACGAATTCACCGCCAAGTTCGTCCATTCGATGAAAGAGCTGCGCGTCGGCGATCCGATGGACGAGAGCACCGATATCGGCCCGCTTTCCAGCAAGGACGCCGCGGACGAGGTCTATGAGCTGGTGGAAGAGACCATTCGCGGCGGCGCCACGGTGCTGTTCGAGCCCCAGCGCAAGGATCACGCCTTCCTGACGCCGGGTGTTCTGGCGGACATTCCGCGCGGCACGCCGGGCCATGACTCTGAAATCTTCGCGCCGGTCGCCCTAATGTTCAAGGCCGAGGATGTGGATCACGCCATCGCGATCGCGAACAACCACCCCTATGGCCTCGGCTCGTCCTTCTGGTCCAGGGACAAGGCCGAGATCGAGACCGCCTGCACCGATCTCGACGCCGGCTCCACCTATGTGAACCAGATGGTGGCGTCCGATCCGCGCCTGCCCTTTGGCGGGGTGAAGAAGTCGGGCTATGGCCGCGAACTGGCGCGCGAGGGCCTGCTGGCCTTCACCAATCCCAAGACCATCGCCGTCACCGGGTTGGACTGAGCCGCCTAGGAAATCACGGAGTCGCAACCGGGAGGCGGATCGCTTTCCGCCCGCTCCAGGATTTGCAGATCAGAAGCGGATTCCAGAACGAGATGGGTCTGGAAGTAATGACCGTTCTGGACGCCGTCGCGATACACATTGATCCAGACCTGCATGACGGGGCCGCGCACACGAATGCGTTGGCCCCGCAGCGCGTCGACCGGGTCCTCCCCCAGCCTGCCGGCCAGGGCGATGCGCACCATCGGATCGATACGCACATTCAGGGAGCGCCGGTCGCGATAGTCGGCGAACGAGTTGAGAAAGCCGCGATCGCCATCCGAGCCGCTGCCGCAGACATCCATCCAGATCCAGCCCATCTCCAGTACGGCGTCGGGATTGGCGATGGATTGCTCCACGGCCTGGTCGGCATGGATCAGGCCTGAAGCGGATTGCGCATGACCCGGCGCCGTGATCAGACCGAGGCAGAGCGCGGCCAAGAGATGCAAGTGCTTCATTGTGCGGACTCCCGTCATCCTCTGCGCCATGGCATAGACGGAGCGTGTGACAGTTTTTTCCTCGCTCTGGTTGCAGGCTACACCCCTCATGACCATCGCTCCTGATCGCCGCGTCGCTGATTCCGTGCCCACCTCCTGGGTGGACCGGGCGCCGACCGCCATCCGCCCCTATCTGCGGCTGGCGCGCTATGACCGGCCTGTCGGGTTCTGGCTGCTGGCGATTCCGTGCTGGCAGGGCCTGGCGCTCGCCAGCGTCAGCACCGGGCTCGACTGGATGGATCTGTACTGGGCGATCCTGTTCGGGATCGGCGCGATTGCGATGCGCGGGGCGGGCTGCACCTATAACGACATTGTCGACCGCGATATCGACGCCCAGGTCGCCCGCACCGCCGACCGGCCGCTGGCGGCGGGCACGGTGAGTCTGAAGCAGGCCTGGGCCTTCCTCGTGGCGCAATGCCTGGTCGGCCTTCTGGTTCTGATCCAGCTGCCCTGGCCGGCGATCCTCACCGGGCTGGGCGCGCTGGCGCTGGTGGCGGGCTATCCCTTCATGAAGCGCATCACCTGGTGGCCGCAGGCCTGGCTGGGCCTGACCTTCAACTGGGGCGTTCCGGTGGCGGGCGCCGCGGCGCTCGGCACGCCGTTCGCGCCGGAAATCATGCTTTTATATGTCGCCAACCTGTTCTGGACCCTGGGCTATGACACGATCTACGCCTGCCAGGACATGGAGGATGACGCCATGGTGGGGGTGAAATCCTCCGCCCGCGCCCTCGGGGGAAACATCCCCCTCGGCGTTCTGGTCTTCTATCTTGCGTGCGCGGCGCTCGCGGCGCTGGCCGGGGTCTTCGCGGGGGCCGGCCTGATGTTCGCGCCCGCCTTCGCCATCTTCGCGGCGCATCTGCTGTTGCAAGCGCGCAAGCTCGACCCGTCAGACGGCGCTGAATGCCTGCGCCGGTTCAAGGCGAACCAGATCACGGGCCTGCTTCTGACCGGCGCCTTCCTTCTGGGCGCGCTCTAGGCTCACGCGCCTCTCACCAGCATGTGACTGGCCAAAACCGGTCTGCGCCATAACTCTTGAGGCAGCACCAAGAGGAGTCCCGTCATGATCGCGCTCAGCCGCCGCCTGTTTCTCGCCACCGGCCTTGCCGCCTTTGCGAGCCCGGCTTTCGGGCAAAGCGATATCGACGGTCTCGAGGTTGAGCTTTTCGACCATCCCGGCATCACCCCCTGGGGCGAAGAGGATGTGGACTTCCGGAGCCTGAGCAATGCGGAATGGCGCGACCGGCTGAACGGCGAACAATTCCGCGTGCTGCGCCAGGAAGGCACCGAGCGGGCCGGGACGAGCCCGCTCAATCGCGAGCATCGCGACGGCATCTTCGTGTGCGCGGGTTGCGCCCTGCCGCTGTTCTCGTCCGAGGCCAAGTATGAGAGCGGCACCGGCTGGCCGAGCTTCTGGAGCCCGATCCGCGGCGCAGTCGCCACCAAGCCCGATTACCGCATCTGGACGCCGCGCACCGAATATCATTGCGCGCGCTGCGAAGGCCATCAGGGCCATGTGTTTGACGACGGCCCCCGCCCCACGCGCCAGCGCTGGTGCAATAACGGCGTCGCGCTGAGCTTTGTGCCGCGTTCGGACGCGCTTTAGACCGGCTGACCCAGCATGAAGCGGTGGCCGTCCGGGCTCTCGACGGCCATTTCCCGCAGACCCCAGGGTTGATCTGCTGGTCCTGAGCGGATGGTCGCGCCTTTAACGCGCAAATGCTCCGCCAGGGCGTCGATATCCGTCACATGGAAGAAGGCGAAATAGCTGTGATCGCCCAGCGCATGGGCGGGCAGTGCGTCAGGACATTCGCCCAAACGCAATCGCGCGCCGCCCAGCGCCATGAACACCCAGCCGGGCGTTTCAAACACCGTCTGAAACCCCATGGCCTCCCGCCACCAGCGTACGGACCGTGCGAGGTCCGGCACAGCCAGAACATGTTCGGTCTGCTCAATCATTGAGGTCATGGCCTTCCTCCCGTTTCCAGACTAGCGAGGCGCACGCCGATCCGGTAGTCAGCGCGCAATGACCGCCCTTTCGCCCGACCTTGTCCTCCGCGACCACACCCGCATCGGGTCCGCCCCGCTGACGCCGGAACTGCGCTTTCATCTTGCCGATCCGCAGAGCGATCTGTGGCGGCAAGAGGAAGAGGCGCTGATTGCGCAGGGCCTGCCCTCGCCCTTCTGGGCCTTCGCCTGGGGCGGCGGGCAGGCGCTGGCGCGGCTGGTGCTGGACCAGCCGGAGCGGGTCAAGGACAAGCGCGTTCTGGACTTCGCTTGCGGCTGCGGCGTCGCCGGGATCGCGGCGGCGAAAGCGGGCGCGGACCTTGTGACCGGAACCGAGATCGACGCCTTCGCTGTGCACGCCGCCCGCGCCAACGCCCGGCTCAATGACGTTCCCATGCAGGTGCTGCACGCCGATCTTGTCGGGTGCGATGACGGCTGGGATGTGGTGCTGGCGGGGGATGTCTTCTACGAAACCGAAGCGGGGGCCGCGATCACGGACTGGCTGGAAAGCCTGCATGACCGCGGCGCGCTGGTGCTGATCGGCGATCCGGGCCGCGCCTATCTGCCCAAGGACAAGCTCAGCATCATGACCCGGTTCGAGGCGCCCAGAGCGGGCGATCTTGAGGATCAGGATGTGGGCGCGGCGCGGGTCTGGCGCTTCAGCGCTCCATCCCGCGGCCTGCCCGAGCTGGAGGATTAGCGCAGATTGGCGTAACCGCCATCAAGCGCGATGATCTGCCCTGTTACATAGTCGGACGCCGGCGAGGCGAGAAACGCCGACAGCCCGATCATGTCGTCCGGCGTCCCGATCCGGCCGAGCGGAATATTGGCGGCGACGGCGTCCCGGCCTTCCTGCTGACTCAGCACAAAGGCGGTCATCTTGCTTTCGAACGGACCCGGCGCGATGGCGTTCACCGTGATCTGATCGCGCGCCAGACGCCGCGCCATCACCTTGGTGAGGTGATGCACCGCCGCCTTGCTGGCCGGATAGGCGTAGCTGTCCTCCATCATCGGCACGGCGAGCCCTTCGATCGAGCCGATATTGATGATCCGGCCGCGGCCCGACGCCTTCGCGCCCGCCTGCAATTGCGGCAGCAGCTTTTGCGTCAGGAAGAAGATGGATTTGACATTGAGATCCATCACCCGGTCCCAGCCGTCCTCGGGAAACTCTTCCAGCGCCGCGCCCCAGGTCGCCCCCGCATTGTTGACGAGGATGTCGATGGCGTCAGTCTGATCCGCCAGCCAGTCCGCAAACGCCTGGGCGCCTTCATGGGTGGAAAGATCGGACGGAATGGCGTGCACCTCGCCAAACTCGGACAGGCGCTCCTGCGCGGCCTTCACCGCATCGGGCTTGCGCGAGGTGATAAAGACCCGCGCGCCCTGCTTGAGGAGCCCCGTGGCGATCATTTCGCCAATGCCGCGCGTACCGCCGGTGACAATCGCGGTCTTGCCGGTGAGGTCAAAGAGAGTGGAAACAGACATGGCTCGCCTCGTTATTTGGTAAGCGCTTAAGCAACCAGCAATCGGGCCGTCTGGAAAGGGGTAATGCAGGAAAACTCTCAGACTTCAGCGTCCATCCGGGCTGCGCATAGTCTTTCACACACGAATGAATCGCGGCAGGTTCCATCCCATGGCACGCGTTCGCGCCGTTGACCGGCGACTCTTCCTCCTGATCGAAATCGTGGCCCGGCGCCTCAGCCGGGAAGCCGATGCGCGCCTGCGCGCGGAAGCCAATGTCACCGCCAGCCAGTCCGCCGTTCTGTTCCTGCTGCTGCGCCGGGGCGAGCGACGCCTGGGATCCATCGGCGAGGTTCTGGCGCTTGGCGCGCCCGCGGTCACGGGTCTGATCAATCGGATGGAGACCGCCGGCCTTGTGATCAAGCGCAAGGATTCTTCAGACAAGCGCGGCGCGCTGGTGGATCTGACAGAAGCCGGGCGCCGTGCGGCTGAACGCGCCGACCAGGTGCTGCGCGGCTTCAACGCAGAGCTCGATGAAAAGCTGGGCGAGACAGACGCCGCGATCGTCTACGACGCGCTGACCCGGCTCGCCACCGACAGCGACACTGACGCCTGATCTAAAGAACTGCTTCGTCCGGGGCGGGCCGCTCGGCCCGGGCCTGACCCGGCTCATGGGACAGCGCTTCATAGGAGCGGGTCAGGCTCAACGCCCGCTTGGCGGCGAACATCACCGCATCACGGGCCTCACGCACCAGCTCCGGCGTTGTCTCGGGGTCGGCCCGCGCAGCCAGTTCCAGCTTTTCCTCGGCCTCGGCGAGCGGCTTGAAGAAGGTCGCCTTCATCTGGGCGAGGAAGCGGCTCCTGGAGGCCAGCGTCTCGGTCTGGAACTGCAAGGCGTCTTCGGCGATCTGACGGGTCTCCTGCTCCTGGCTCATGGCCGCCAGGGTCTTCTGCAACAGAGGCCGGAAGATGAAGGCCGCTTCCGCCGCCAGAATGACCAGGATCAGCAGGAGCTGTATCACCTGGATCCGACTGATCCGGTTGAGCCCCTGCTCGGCATGCTGTTCGAACAGCCCGACAGCGCGGTGCAGTTTCACGAACAGATCACCCAGCGCCAGATCTTCCATTCGCTGTCGGTCCTGAAGCGTCGCCGGCGTTTCCAGCGAGGCGCGCGCTATGGACACATACTCAGAGATCAGGGCGGTGATGCCGTCCCCCGAGGCGCCGAACAAGGCCATCAGCTCTTCGCGCACAGCGCCGGGCGGGAAGCTCTCGGCCCGCCCCTGCAACAGCCTGTTGGCCTGCTCGAGTTCATCCGCCGTCGAGCGGATCAGCGCGCTGTTCTGAGCCTTTGCGCGCTCCCCGCTCTGGATTTCCACCAGCGCCAGAAGCCGCTGGCTCAGCATGCGTTGCTTGCCGCTGACATTGACGATCTCGGCCGAGCCGCGCTCATGGTCAATCGCCCGGAGAGTCGCCAGATGGGACAGGACCGAGACCAGCACAATCAGCCCGATCGCGATGACATAACTGACGATGTAGCGACGTTTCAGCTGCGGCAGTGTCATGGCCCCTCTTCCTCGCGGCGCGCATCGGGATAGTTCAACGCCACCTTTGGGTGCGCTGAACTAAGATTGTATGAAAGATGAAAGCCGCCTCCTCGTGCGCCTGGCGCGTGATTGCTGGACGATGTCCCCGTCTGATCCTAATCTGACCGGACAAAGATTTGGGGGAGAACGGGTCATGATCCGTGTCATACTGGGCGTTCTGGGGATCGCACTCGTCCTGGTCTGCGTCCGCATCGGCTATGTGGTGACGCGCGCAAGCGGGACGCTGAGCCATCCGGAGTACACCGATAACGCCGCCTGCAGTCCGGTCGAGGTCGCGCCGGGCACCGAGGATGTGACCTATGATCCGGTGACGGAACTGGTCTTCGTCTCCACCGCCGAGCGCCGGACGGGCGAGATGCATCCGAGCAATGGCATCTATGTGTTTGCTCCCGAAACGCCCGACAGCGTGCGGCTGGTCTCCATAGACGCCCCCGCCGATTTCCGCCCCCATGGGATCAGCCTGTGGCGCGGCGCGGATGAAGACGGTGAGGATATCGGACGCCTGTTCGTCATCAGCCATCCCTATTCGGGCCATCAGGTGCTGATCTATGACGTGGGCGAGGATGGCGCGCTGTCGCATCTGGAAACCGTCAGCTATGAGGCGCTGCGCTCGCCCAACGATATCGTGGGCGTCGGGCCGAACCGGTTCTACGCCACCAATGACGTCTATTTCGGTGATACGCCCATGGGCTATCTCGAGGCCTTCCTGGCCCTGCCGCTGGGCTCGATCAGCTATTATGACGGTCAGGAGGGCCGCATCGTCGCCGATGGCCTCGCCTACGCCAACGGGATCAACATCAGCGCCGACGGGTCAGAGCTGTACGCCTCCGCCTTTATCGGCCGCGCCCTGCATGTCTTTAACCGGGACGCCGCCACGGGCGATCTGACCCGCACCGCCCGTCACCCGGTTCCACTGGGCCTTGATAATATCGAGATCGGCACGGACGGCGCGCTGTACATTGCTGGCAATGTGAACGTCTTTGAGTTCCTGGCACACCAGAACGACCCCGAGGCCCATGCGCCCTCCCAGGCAGTCCGAGTCGAACCGGACAGCGGGGACTGGACCACGGTCTTCGCCGATAGCGGCGAGGCGATCGATTCCACCTCGGTGGCGACGCGGGTGGGAGATCAGCTCCTACTGGGCGCGGTGTTTGATTCCCATGTTCTGGTCTGCCCCTATTCAGCAGGCCCATAGATTCTCTGCCCCAAGGACAGCGAAATGACTGATCTGATTTCGGTGAGCGACGCGAACGGCGTGCGCACCCTGCGCTTCAATCGTCTCGAGAAGAAGAACGCCATCACCCGCGCCATGTACGCCGCCCTGGCGGACGGGCTGGAAGAGGCCAATACGCGCGCCGATATCCGCGTCGTGATCATCGCAGGCGGCGAAGGCTGCTTCTCGGCGGGCAATGACATGATGGACTTCATGGAGGCGCCGCCTCATATCGGCGGCGGCGAAACCCCGGCCGTCGAGCGCTTCATGATCGCGCTGATGGGCTGCGAGAAGCCCGTTATCGCCGCGGTGGACGGTCTGGCCGTCGGCATCGGCACGACGCTCCTGCTCCATTGCGATCTCGTCTACGCGACGAACCGCGCCCTGTTCACCACTCCTTTCGTCAATCTGGCGCTGGCTCCCGAATTCGGCTCCTCCCAGATCCTGCCGGGCATTGTCGGTCGCGCGGTCGCGAGCGAGATGCTGTTGCTGGGCGCCAAATGGGATGCGAAGAAGGCTGAAGCCAAGAACCTGATCAATGCGGTCCTGCCTCCGGACGGGTTTGAAGCGGCCGTTCAGGAGATCGCCCAGCAGATCGCCCAGCTGGCGCCGGGCGCGGTGAAGACCGCCAAGATGCTGATCAACCTGCCGCCCGAGGACATCAAGGAGCGCATCGTGCGCGAGGGCGGCCTGTTCGCCGAGCAATTGCGGACGGACGAGTTCAAGGAGGCGGCCACCGCCTTCATGGAACGGCGAGCGCCGGACTTCTCCAAATTCGGATAGCCTGGAACGGGCTCCGGACTCTCCGGGGCCCGCTCTATCTGTGAGGCTGGAAAACCATAGTTTCCAGACCTGACAAAGACGGCGCTCCTGTCTGGATTTATGATGCTTTCATCAGAGGACAGGAGGCCGACATGGCTGAATTCACGATTACGGAAGAGCGTTCGGACAGCAAGGGCCGCTATATCGCCAGCGCCCCCGGCAAGCCCGATGCGGAGATGACCTTCTCCATCGCCAGCGCGTCCATGATCATCATTGATCATACCGGCGTCCCCGATGAATGGCGCGGTCAGGGCGTGGGCAAGGCGCTGGTCCAGCGCGCAGTGGAGGATGCCCGCAAACGCGGCGTCCAGATCGTGCCGCTGTGTCCTTTCGCCAAGGCGCAGATCGCCAAGACACCCGAATGGCAGGACGTGCTCAAGCCGGCGGCCGAGCGCTGACACATAGAAAATAGGGCGGGCTTGTCAGCCCGCCCTTCGCCAGTTTTGCGCTCACAGGGGAGATTATGCTCTCAGACTAGGCGCAATCTGTTTAAATTTAGTAAGTGAACTGCTTCAGCGAATACGTTTTACCTTATCGCCCTTGACCGCGGCCCTTCACGGGCGAAACCTCCTGCAAAACCGGGGAGGAAAATCATGCGTCGTTTGTTCTGGGTGATCGCCGTCATCGCGGCCCTTGTGCTGGGCGGCTGGATCTATCTGAGCCAGTCCGTGACCGGCCGAATCTATCTGCCATCCGGGACCGGCATCACCGCCAAGCAGACCTGTTCGCTGACCTTCGTGTCCGGTCTGGACCCCGATCGCGCCCAGGCGCTCTACATCACCCCGCTTCTGGGCGGCGCCAATGCGCTGATCTCTGTCGACATTGACCGCGAGAACCGGCGCGTGACCAGCGCGGTCCTGGGCGGGCTCTACAAGCAGACCGCCGTCTATCGCGACGGCCTCGGCTGCACGCTGGTGCATGACTTTGATGAGTTCGACGCCAGTCTCAGCCTGCCCATCACGGATGGGCCGGATCCGATGACGCTGGATGCGGACTGGCGCGATGCGAACTTTGACGTCGACGCCCTCAACGCCGCGCTCGATGACGTCTTCACCGAGGACGGCCGCAACACCCTCGCCGCCCTCGTGATCCATGACGGCCATCTGGTGGCCGAGCGCTATGCCGAGGGTGTGGACGAGACGACGCCCTTGCATGGCTGGTCCATGACCAAGTCCACCGCAGCCACTTTCGCGGGCGTCCTGGTGCAGCGCGGCCTGATCGATATCAGCGCGCCCGGTCAGGTACCGGCGCTCGTCGAGGCCGGACGCCCGGAGATCACCATTGACGACCTTCTGCGCATGAGCGGCGGACTTGATGGCTTCGAGGTCAATGACGGCACCGATCCGAATTCGGAGATGCTGTTCACCCAGACCGACATGGCGACTTATGCCGCCAACCGGAACGTCCTCCATGCGCCGGGCGAGCACTGGGACTATCAGAGCGGCAACACCGTGCTCGCCGGTTCCGCCATGGAAACGGTGATGGGCGACACCATCGTCGAGGAAATCGCAACGCTGCGCGAGTGGCTGTTCACCCCGCTGGGCATGAACCATGCGGTGTTCGAGCCGGACCAGTCCGGCACCCTGCAATGGTCGAGCTACATGTACGCCAGCGCCCGGGACTGGGCGCGCATGGGCGAGCTCTATCTCAATGAGGGCCGCATCGGGGATGAACAGATCATTCCGCCCAACTGGCTGACCTATGTCTCGACGCCGACCGTCACCTCCGATGATCAGTACGGCGCCGGCTTCTGGCTGAACATTCCCGGCCTGCCGTCGGACACGGTGGTGATGCGCGGCTTCCAGCAGCAATGGACCTTCGTGATCCCGTCCGAGGACCTGATCGTCCTGCGCATGGGCGCGACGCTGGGCAGCGATGGCGGCGCGCCGGACTTCGCCCGCGCCGTCCTGGCGGCCAGGCAGGCGCCGTCAGCCGCTAATTGATCTCGGTGCGTTGCAGGATGCGGTCGAACGGGTGCGGGGTCACCCGTTCGGCCTTTGTCATGAGGTCATTGAAGCCGGGATGGTCCTGACGCTTGCCGCGCACCCATTCGCGCGCGCTGTCGGAATTGGACAGGACAAGCGCCATCCCGATCGCAATCAGAACGAGCCCGAAGGGCAAGGGCGTCCAGAATAACGGGACGCCCACGGCGATGAGCAGGAAGCCCAGTGTTTGATATACGAACCTCATGCCCATCCAATGCGCGGGGGCGTGAAAGGTTGCACCTCTCTTAACCCCGTGATCAGCCGGGAGCGCGCTGGCGGCGACGTTTCTGATACAGCGTCCAGAGACGCGAGCTGCCCAGACACAATCCGGTATAGACCAGCAGCACCGCAACGGCGGAGGCGAGCCCGGCAATGGTCTGTCCGATCAGGCCGAACACCTCACCCGTGTGCAGGAAGCGGATGAATATCCGCGCCTTGCGCGCCAGCGGCATCTCTGCACGCGGATCGATGGGGGAGACGCTGCCGCCGTCCCGCGCAATCTCAAAGCTATGGATCGAACCCGGTTCGACGCCATTGCCTGAATCGATCGCGATGAGGGTGGTGACGGCGTCCGGCGCCGGCAAGGTGATCTGCACCCGGCGGCCTTCACGTCCGGTCTGCGATTGCGCCGCGCCGACCAGAGCATCCAGCGACACGACATCGCCCCGAAGACGCGCGGGTTCAGCATTGACGAGCTCGACCTGCTGACCGCCACTCTGGCCTTGCGCGCCGCCAAAGACCCAGCTCACGACGTCACCCGCCCAGCGATAGGAGAACACTGCCCCTGTCAGGGTGATCGCGACCAGCGGAAGGGCGAACCACAGGCCCAGCGCATGGTGCCAGTTGAAATGGCGCGCCTTGGCGTTGGGATGGCGCGCGAGCAGCGTCAGGCGGGGTTTGAGGAAAGCCGCGCGCCAGAGTTTCGGCAGCCACAGATAAAGCCCGGTCAGGCACAACAGCGCGAACAGCAGGTTCGACACGCCATTGATCTGGGCGCCCACCTCATTGCGGCCGCCCGTAAAGGCCAGCCAGCGATGGATGTACATCACCCGGCGGAAGAAGGCGCGCGTCCCCTCGCCCGCTTCCTCAAGACGCTCGCCAGTATAGGGGTTGAGCAGGAAACTGTTGCGACGCCCGGCGGAGACGCTCACTGCGCCCTCACGACCGTTCGGAACCGTCATCACATGCCCCGGCGCGCCGCCCGCCTCGATCGCGGCGTCCGCCAGCGCCTGATAGCTCAGCGGTTCGGCGTCCGCGGGCGCGCTGATGGCGCTGTTCTGCGCCATGCGGATTATCTGGCGCTCATAGGTGAGCAGGACGCCGGTGACCGACATCAGGAGAATGAAGACGCCCAGCGTCATGCCCACGCTCAGGTGGAGCCAGAAGATGATGTCACGGATTTTCATAAGGTCCCCCGGGTATGGCGATAGCTCTGTTACGCCCCTCGCCGCCCTTGTCAGTCGTGGTGCGTCAGTCCGCCGCGCGCCAGCTGTAATCCAGCGGCGCTTCCTTGTGCGCGAAGCGGTCGACATGCTCCTCGACGATTTGTTTGAATCTATCGATATCCGCCCCCTCAAGCGGGTGGAGCGTGATTATCAGCTGATCGGTCTCCGCTTTCAGCGCGACCTTGCCAAGCGGCAGGGCAATCTCGCCCGCTTCCGGCGTGAAGCTCACCTCGAATTTGTGGCTCCAGTGCTTGCACAGCTGCTGAAGATAGCGGCTGGCGTTCGCGGTAGAGGGCGTTGCGATAAGCGTCATGGTCTGTCTCTTCCGGCGGGCCGGATGCCCGCTTCAAATGGCTGTTGATATTCGCTCCGCTTATAAGAATGATTTGCAATTGCGCAAGTCATCTCTCATGACCCGTCGCCCAACGCAGCTTCGCGCTTGGCCCGCCTGCCGGGCGGGCCTAGTTTGCTCTCCATCTGACAGGAGGGCCGGATGGCGTACAAATCTCTGCGCGACTTCATCGCTTTGCTGGAATCCGAAGGCGAGCTCAAGCGCGTCTCCCGTCCGGTCTCCACGCATCTTGAGATGACCGAGATCCAGACCCGACTGCTGAACACCGGCGGTCCGGCGGTCCTGTTCGAGAACCCGGTTCATGAGGATGGCCGCCCCGCCGAAATGCCGGCGCTCGCGAACCTCTTTGGCACGGTGGACCGCGTCGCCCGCGCCGTGACCCTGGGCGGCGAGCCGCGAAAATCCGCCTCCGACCTGCGCGAAGTGGGCGAACTTCTGGCCTTCCTGCGCCAGCCCGAACCGCCGCGCGGCCTGAAGGACGCGCTCGGCATGCTGCCGCTGGCGAAAACCGTGATGAGCATGCGCCCCACGACCGTGCGAAAGGCGCCGTGTCAGGAAGTGGTGCTGCAGGGCGATGACATTGATCTTGATCGCCTGCCGATCCAGGGCTGCTGGCCGGGCGAGCCCGCCCCGCTCATCACCTGGCCGCTTGTGGTGACCAAGGGCCCGTCAGACGACAAGCAGGACGACTTCAATCTGGGCATCTACCGCATGCAGAAGCTGGGCAAGGACCGTGCGATCATGCGCTGGCTCAAGCATCGCGGCGGCGCCCAGCATTATCAGCGCTGGAAGAACGAGAAGCCCGATCCCCTGCCCGTCGCCTGCGTTCTGGGCGCCGATCCCGGCACCATCCTGGCCGCCGTCACCCCGGTGCCCGACACGTTGAGCGAATACCAGTTCGCGGGCCTCTTACGTGGTCAGAAAGCCGAGCTGGTCGATTGCAAGACCGTGCCCTTGAAAGTGCCCGCCGAGGCCGAGATCGTGCTCGAAGGCCATGTCATGCTGGACGAGTACGAGGATGAAGGCCCGTACGGCGATCACACCGGCTATTACAATTCGGTCGAGAAATTCCCGGTCTTCAGAATCAGCGCCATCACCATGCGCAAGGACCCGATCTACCTGACCACCTTCACCGGCCGTCCGCCGGATGAGCCGTCGGTGCTGGGCGAGGCGCTGAACGAAGTGTTCATTCCGCTGGTGCGCCAGCAATTCCCCGAGATCGTCGACTTCTGGCTGCCGCCCGAAGGCTGCAGCTATCGCATCGCCGTCATCTCGATGAAGAAGGCGTATGCCGGCCACGCCAAGCGCGTGATGATGGGCGCTTGGTCCTATCTGCGCCAGTTCATGTACACCAAATGGGTGATCGTCGTGGATGACGACATCAATGCGCGCGACTGGAAGGATGTGATGTGGGCGATTTCCACCCGCATGGACCCGGCGCGTGACATCACGCCCATCGAGAACACGCCCATCGACTATCTCGACTTCGCCTCGCCGGTGTCGGGCCTCGGCTCCAAGATCGGCATGGACGCCACGAACAAGTGGCCCGGCGAAACCAACCGCGAATGGGGCGAGAAGCTCTACATGGAGCAGGATGTGATCGACCGGGTGGACGCGATGTGGAGCGAGCTGGGGCTGGACTAGCCCCGCACTCGCTCCTGATCGCCAGCCCTTAATCCTGATCATCCTTTCGGCGCGACAGGCTGACGCCGCCCCCGCCGATGACGAGGATGAACAGGCAGATCGCCCACCACCAGTCATTCCAGAACTCAAGCATCAATCTTCCTTTCAGACAGGACAGGCGGCCGGCTCAGCCAGAGACCACGATGTAGAGATAGACCCCGACGGCGAAGGCGAATAATCCCAGCGCCGCAAGCTGCAAGACACGATTTCTGGATAGCGTCACGATCCGGTCTTCCATCTCGACTTCTCCTTCTTGCCAGACGGTCGGCTCACCGACCCCTTACTGGACGCGCTCGACCTGGACATCGCGATCGACCAGGATGTCGATCACACTGCCCGGGCCGTACAAATGGCCGGCGCCCACAGCGATGAAGGCGTCCTGGTTGCGAGCGAGCATGTCCTCGATCTGATCGGCCCAGTTTTCATTGCGTGTCGTGAAGACGGCGTCATTCAGTTCCGGAGAGGTCTCCCGGACCTCAGCCACCAGAATCTCGTCAAGCTGTTGCACGTCGCCGGTGCGCCAGGCTTCAACACCGTCCAGCACCTGTTGCTGGATATCGGTCAGCCCCTCCAGTCCCAGATCAAAGCTGTCCAGCAAAAGCGCCTCGTCCAGCCCGGCCAGCACTTCGATCTGGTATGTGGCGGTTTCCAGATAGCCGATGGAATCACCTTCCGCGCTCGCCCGGGCGAGGACCTGCGGCTCAATCCCTGCGCTCGGGTCGAGGCCCGCCTGACCGTAGACCATGGCCGTCAGGGACAGAATGGCGAGCCAGGGCTGCATGGGCTCAAGCGCCTCGAGCGGCACGCCATATGACACCAGAACCGATTCAAGATTGGCGGTGCGATCCGGGCCCAGAATGCTGCTGAGCGTGACGCCGGGCGGGTTCATGCCGAGCCGCGCAACGGCGGCGGACAGTTCTTGCTGCGCCGGCGGGCTCAGAACATCGGCTTCAACGAAAGTGTGGCCTGTTTCGGCCATAGCCGCATGGAAGGCCTCTGTCTCCCAGCGGGTTCCGGGAGGCAGAAGATGGAAGGTGCCGTAGAGATAGAGCGTCGTGTCCGCGTCACGCACAGCATACAGAGCCGGACCGTCGCCGGGAACCGGATCGGCGTACACATCGGACGCCCACGCGCTTCCCCCGACAGCCAGGGACAGCGCGATCGCACGCAGGGCGACACGACCGCCCTGCAGGGCAGGCGTCGACAGGCTTCCGAAGAGCTTTTGACGAAGAGAGAGCATGCGCATTGTCCTTTCAAACCTAGAACGCTATGTTGGCATAACCAGACTGTGTGTTGTACATGTATAACATATTGGCGCACAGGTAAAGCTAATTGTTTAGGACGCGACCATGCCCGCAATCCCTCTCTGGATGACTCGCCTGACAGCTCCGATTTGTATGTCCGCGCATGCGCTTGGCATCCTTTTATGGTTGATTCACGGAGGCGGGCCGGGCAGTGCTGGCGTGCTCCTGATGATTTGCGCTTGGCTCGTCCTGATCGGATTTTCGGTCATCCGCTGGCTCCAGGGCGACTTCATTCAGCGCGCGCTGAACCTCAAACCCTGGCTTCGTCCAACCGACGATCCCTTGCTCGAACAAGCACGTATCGCCATGACCCGGACCGCATTCACCACCCTGGCCCTGCTAGGCCTGCTCATGGGCGCGATGTGGCCCACGCTGATGGATGAGCCGTCCGCTGATCCCGAGATCCTGTTGAAGACGGCCCGCTTCATGATGGCCGGCATGTCCTTCATCGGACTGACTGGCACGGCCTTGCCCGCTGCGATCATGGCCTGGTCCATACCGCCGCTCGAAGACAGCGAGACGCACGATGGGTAGCAAGGTCCACAACCGCCTGGCCGTGTTGCGCACCGAGCGCGGTCTGTCCCGCAAGGAACTTGCGGAAGCGGTCGGTGTGAACTTCCAGACCATCGGCTATCTGGAACGCGGCGACTACAACGCCTCTCTGGAGCTTGCCCTGAAGCTCGCCCAGCTGTTCGAGGTTCCGGTTGAAATGATCTTTTCGCTCGAACCGCTGAAGCCGCTGTCGCAATCGGTGACGCCGCGATAGCCGGGATCGTCGCCTCAAGCGCTTAACGCCCCGGTAACTTACATGACCGGTTCCGCGTGCAATGACCGACATTTAGGCGCATAGCTACGGTCATGAACTCGGTTTTCTCATCCGGCGTACAAGCCTTCCAAGCCGCCACAGCGCGGCTGGATGCTGCGGCAGGCATGGTCAACCGCGTTCGCCCATCGACCATCCCTGCCGCGCTTACCCAAAGCGCTTCAGCTCCTGACGCGTCCGCCGGGCGATCCGACGCCCCCCCACCACCCGCCGGTCCCGGCGGGCGCGTTTCTTCTTTCGATGATGACTACGTCACCGCCATGGTCGACATGATCAAGGCCGAGCATCAGGCGTCAGCGGCCACCTCCATCATCCGCTCCGCCGATGAAATGCTGGGCAAGTTGTTGGATACCAAGGCCTGATCGCGCCTATCGGATTTTCCGATTTTACGCGTGTCATCAGGACAGCGTTAAGCCTTCTCCCCTAGCGTGCGCGACATGGCTGTGTCCGAAGCGCCCTCTTTCCCGGAAGTCCTGCCCGACGCCTCTCCCACCGGAGATCGCGCAGAGGATGAGCGTCTGCACATCCATATCTGTGAGACCAGCCGGGTCCAGCGCGCTATCCTGGTGCGCATGCTGACCGAAGCAGGGTTTATCTGCAGCGCGTCCGGCCATGCCCAGGAGAGCCTTGACCAGCTGCGCCAGGACCCGCCCGACATCTTCCTCACCGCCATCGAACTTCCGGACTTTTCAGGGCTTGAGGCGTGCTGGCGGGTCAAGGCCAATCCCGAGACCGAGCATATCCACACCATGGTGCTGTCCGCCTCGGGTCAGGAGGACAAGCTCGCGGAATCCCTCGATTCCGGCGCGGACGACTTTCTGGTCAAACCCATCGACAAGAACGAGTTGAAGGCCCGCATGCGCGCCGCCTCGCGCATTGTCCGACTGACCCAGCGCATGCGAGCGGAAGCGGAAACCGATGCGCTGACCGGCGCCTATAACCGCCGGGTGTTCATGCGCACGCTGGAACGCGAGCACAAGCGCGCGCTCGATCAGGCCCTGCCCTTCAGCGTGCTCATGGTCGACCTCGATTTCTTCAAGAAGATCAACGACACACACGGCCATGCCAGCGGCGACCGGGTGCTGATCAAGACGGTGAAAACCCTCAAGGCGCTGTTGCGTCCGCCGGCCATGCTGGGCCGACTGGGCGGTGAGGAATTCGCTGTCCTCCTGCCTGGCCAGGACGCGGACATGGCCCTGCAGACGGCGGAATCGCTGCGCCTCGCCTTGCAGGCGTTGCATGTGGAAAATGATGACGGCCACCCCATCCCCGTGACCGCCTCCATGGGGCTCGCGACGCTGCATGCCGGCGATCTTGAATCGAGCGGTGAGAAAATGCTCGGCGAGGCGGACGCCGGGCTCTACAAGGCCAAGGAAGGCGGGCGCAATCAGGTCTGCATGCCCTGAGCTTTTCTCGATGGCGGGATCGCTCTACGGTCCGCCCATGACCCAAGTTTCCGTTGATATCGTCTCTGACGTTGTGTGCCCGTGGTGCTGGCTGGGCCTGCGCTACTGGGATCAGGCCCGCGCGCTGGTTCCCGAGATCCAGACCGAAACCGTGTATCGCCCCTTCCAGCTCGACGGCGCCGTGCCGCGCGAGGGCGTGCCCTATTCCGACTATATGAAGAAGAAGTTCGGCGATGGCCCGGACGACCGCTTCAAGATGATGCGCGAGCATCTCGAACAGGCCGGCCCCGCCGCCGGGATCAAATTCCGCTTCTCCGGCATTCCCGTGCGGCCCAACACGCTGGACGCCCACCGGGTGATCCGCTGGGCGCAGGGCCAGGATCTGGGCGAAGCGGCCTCCGAGCGCCTGCACAAGGCCTTCTTTGAGGAGCATCTCGATATTGGCGATGCGGCGGTTCTGACCCGGCTGGCGGGCGAGATCGGTCTGGAAACCGACATTGTCGGAAATCTCCTCGCCTCCGACCGGGACCGGAAGGAAGTTCTGGAGGAAGAGCAATTCTTCCGTCGCCTGGGCGTTCAGGGCGTGCCATGCTTCATCTTCAATGGTCAGTTCGCCGTCTCGGGCGCGGAAGCGCCCGAGGTGCTGGCTGACGCCATCCGGCAGGCCGCCAGCCTGCCGCAGACCGATGACGACGCTGACTGACCGGCGCGCATCACAGGGGGAGTTCCATGACAGCGCTTGAAGCGGCCAGCCTCTATGTGGGCCTCAATCTGGTGATCCTGTTGATCCTGGGGGGCAATGTGATCCGCTACCGGGTCAGCACCAAGACCAGTCTCGGCATGGGGACGGACCCGGCGCTGGAACGCGCCTGTCGCGCCCACGCCAATGGCGCGGAATGGACGCCGGGCGCGCTGATCGCAATTGTCCTGATGGCCATGCTGGGCGCGCCGGTGATGGCGATCCACGCGATCGGCGTCAGCCTGACCGTGGCGCGGGGCATTCATGGCTGGGGCGTCGCCACCAAGGACGGCCCCAATATCGGCCGCTTCCTGGGCGCGCTCATCAGCCTCGTCATCTATGCCGTTCTGGGCGTCGGGCTTGTGCTGCACGCGGTGACAGGCTGAGCCCTGAACCGATGTGACGCGTTGCGCTTGGACCCGTGTTGACGTTATGGGATCGCTATGACCGATCAGAACGCCAGCGCCGGCCTGGGCGCACCCGACACCCGATCTCTCCTGGCTCTGGCCCACGAGCTCGTGAACCGCGCCAAGCGCGCCGGCGCACAGGAGGCCGAAGCGGTCCTGTCTGAATCGCGCGCCATCGAAGCCGGCGCCCGCGAAGGCAAGCTGGAAACCGTCGAGCGCAGCGAAACCCGCGATGCCGGACTTCGCGTCCTGATCGGCAAGCGCCAGGCGGGCGTGGCTTTCTCCGACCTCTCGGAAGCGGGCATGAGCCTTGCCGTCGAGCGCGCGGTCGCCATGGCCAAGGCCGCCCCGGAAGACCCCTATTGCGGTCTGGTGGAGCCCGACAAGTTGGCGCGCAAGATCCCCGAGATCGCCACTTACGAAGCCACTGATTTCACACCTGAACAGCTTGAAGCCGCCGCGCTCGAGATGGAAGCGGCCGCCCTTTCGGTCAAAGGCGTCGCCATGACGTCCGGCTGCGGGGCCAGCGCGGGCGTGGGCGGTTCGGCCTTCGTCACCTCCACCGGGTTTGAACGTGCGCGCCTCGGCTCCCGCTGCGGGCTCGGCGTCGCCGCCATCGCCAGGGACGCCAATGGCGCGATGGAGCGCGATTATGACAGCCACGCCGCCCGCCGCCGCTCGGATCTGAAAACAGCGCAGGAAATCGGGCTGAGCGCAGGCGAACGCGCGGTCAGCCGTGTCGGCGCTGAAAAGCTCGCCACCGGCAAGATGCCGGTCGTGTTCGATAAACGCGTCTCCACCACTTTCATCTCCTCGCTGCTGGGCGCGATCTCCGGTCCCGCCATTGCGCGCGGCACCTCCTTCCTGCGCGACAAGATGGGCGAGCGCCTGTTCAGCGAGGGCGTGGACATCATCGAGGATCCGCTGCGCGACTGGAGCTTTGGCGCCCGCGCCGTGGACGCGGAAGGCATCGCCTGCAAACCCCGCGCGCTGATCGAGGACGGGGTGCTGACCACCTGGCTGCTCAACGCCTCCAGCGCCCGCCAGCTCGGCCTTGAGCTGACCGGCCACGCGGCGCGCAATCTGGGCGGCGCGCCGGGCGTCGGCGCCTCGAATGTCCATCTGACGCCGGGCGAGCTTGATCGCGACGGCCTGATCGCTGAAGCCGGCGAAGGCGTTCTGGTCAGCGAGATGTTCGGCCCGTCGCTGAACGCCAATACGGGTGACTGGTCGGTCGGCGTCGCCGGCTACGCCATCAAGGGCGGCAAGCTCGCCGGCCCGGTCAGCGAGATCACCGTGGCGGGCAATCTTCTCGACATCTTCGCCCGGCTCGTGCCGGGTTCGGACCTGGAGTTTGACAGCGCGATCAACGCGCCCAGCGTGCTGGTGGACAATCTGTCGATCGGCGGTCGCTAGATGACCGACGCGCGCGCAGACCGGGACCTCTTGGCTGACGCCGCGCGCGCCGCCGGCAAGCTCGTCCTCGCCTTCCGCGCCCGCGGCATGCGCGACTGGGAGAAGAATCCCGGCGACCCGGTCAGCGAAGCCGACCTCGCGTCAGACGCGCTCCTGAAGGAACGGCTGCAGGGCGCGCGTCCCGATTATGGCTGGCTGTCCGAAGAAACCGCCGACGACCAGTCCAGGCTGGAACGCAGGCGCAGCTTTGTCATCGACCCCATCGACGGCACGCGCGCCTTTCTCAAGAACAAGCCCGAATTCGTCATTTCCTGCGCCGTGGTGGAAGCGGGCCGCCCCGTCGCCGCCGCGATCTATGATCCCAGCGCGGACGTGATGTATGACGCCGCGCTCAGGCAGGGCGCGCGCAAGGATGGCGCATCGCTGTCGATCAGCACACATGACAGCATTTCCGGCGCCCGCCTCATCGGCGATCCGGGTCGGCTGTCGGATCTGCGGGCGCTGGGCGCGGACGCCCACACCGTCAACTCCGCCGCCCTGCGCCTGTGTCTGCTGGCCGCGGGCGAAGCGGATGCGGTAGTCGCGGTTCGACCTAAGTGGGACTGGGATCTCGCCGCGGGTCATCTATTGGTGGAAGAGGCGGGCGGGGTCTTCACCTCGTCGAAAGGCGAAGCGGTGTATTACAACCGGACAAGCGCTGTTCAGGACCCGCCGCTGGCGGCTGGTCCGGTGCTGCACGCCTTGCTATTAGACCGCCTTAAACAGACCCGATAACGCCCTTTGAGGGAGACTCCCCATGAGCAACACGTCTTCTCCGCAACTGCTCCACCTGGTGATTGGCGGCGAGCTGAGCGATATCGGCCCGGGCGCGCCCGAGTTCAAGGACCTCAGCCAGGTTGATTTCGTCGGCGCCTATCCCAGCTATGAAGAAGCCCGCGACGCCTGGAAATCGGCGGCCCAGCGCACAGTGGACAACGCGCATATGCGCTATTTCGTGATCCATGCGCACAAGCTTCTGGATCCGTCCAAGAAGGACTAAGCGCCCTGTCTGAGACGCCTGCCCCGAACGGCGCCCTGCCCGGCGCGCCCAAGCCCCAGAGCGCGCGCTCGTTTGCGCTGGCGAAGCGTTTGTGGCGCGAGCAGATCACAAAACACAAGGGTCTTCTGGCCTGGGCGACCCTGCTCGCCGCCATCACGGCGGGCGCGGCCTCGGGTTATGGCGTCGTGGTTCAGCAGGCCTCCGGACTTCTGGAAAACCGCGAGCCCAGCGTGCTCTGGCTGGCGCCCGTGCTCATTCTGGGCGCGGTCATCGTCCGCTCGGTCAGCCTGTTCGCGCAGAACCTCGCCACAAACCGTCTGGCGCTCGCAATCATGCGCGATCTGCAGGTCGCCATGTTCGATCGACTGATCACGGCGGACTTCCAGCGCCTCGAGCGCGAACCCGTCGGCGCGATCATCTCGCGCTTCACCAATGACATCACCATGCTGCGCGAGGGCCTGATCCGCGCGGCGAACAATCTCACCCGCGATTTCCTGACCGTGGTGGGCTGCCTTGTGGTGCTGTTCTGGCTCGACTGGGCGCTGACGCTCGTCGTGCTCGCCGTCCTGCTGGTCGCGGGCCATCCGATCACCGTCATCGGCAAGGCGATTCGAAAACGCGCGGGCGATATCCAGGACCAGATGGGCGATGTGTCGAGCTTTCTCGAGGAAGGCTTTTCCGGCGCGCGGATGATCAAGACCTTCTCGCTGGAAGACTGGTCGCAAGAGCGCGCCAGAGGCCGTTTCCAGAGCCGGTTCGAGCTGCTGCTCGCCATGGTCGCCCAGCGCGCGCGCATCGAACCGATCATGGAGGTCGCCGCCGGCGTCGCCTTGGCCGTCATCTTCGGCTTTGCCGGCTGGCGGGCTCTCAATGGCGCCACCGAACTGTCGGACCTTCTGGGCTTCATCGTCGCCTTCGGCGTCATGAGCTCGCCCATCCGCGCCCTCGCCTCGCTCTCGGGCGTGCTGCAGGAAGGCTTCGCGGTGCTCGACCGGGTCTTCGCCCTTCTGGACGAAGAACCCAACCTCACCGAAGCGCCGGACGCCAAACCGCTCGCCTTTGAAAAGGGCCATGTGGAGGTGCGCGATGTCCGCTTCCAGTATGAAGCGGGCGTGGATGCGCTCCATCAGATCACGCTGGAGGCGAAACCCGGCGAGACCATCGCCCTTGTCGGCCCGTCGGGGTCGGGCAAGACGACGCTCCTGAACCTCATCGCCCGGCTTTATGATCCGGTCGAAGGCGAGGTCCTGATCGACGGTCAGGACATCAGATCGGTCACCCTCGCCTCGCTGCGGACCAGGCTCGCCCTCGTCAGTCAGGAGGTGACCCTCTTTGACGACACGATCCGCAACAATATCGCGCTGGGAAAACTCGGCGCCTCCGAAGACGAGATCATCGCGGCCGCCAGAGCCGCCGACGCCCATGACTTCATTCTGGGCCTCTCAGCCAGCTATGACACGCAAGCCGGGCCGAAAGGCTCGAACCTTTCGGGCGGCCAGCGCCAGCGCGTCGCCATCGCCCGCGCCATCCTCAAGGACGCGCCGGTCCTGCTGCTTGATGAAGCCACGAGCGCCCTCGACGCCAATTCAGAGGCGCGGGTGCAGGAGGCGCTCGACAAGCTCAGCCAGGGCCGCACCACCATCGTCATCGCCCACCGCCTCGCCACGGTGCGCAAGGCCGACCGCATCTATGTCATGAAGGCGGGCGAGATCGTGGAAAGCGGCGACCATGACAGCCTGATCCAGGAAAACGGCCTCTATGCCCAGCTGAGCGCGCTGCAGTTCGCGGATGGATAATGTGGTGATTTCCCGGGCGAGCGAAGCGATGACCCGGGACCTCCATCCACGTTAAGCGGCCTATCCTGAGGGAGGCCCCGGCTCTGCGCTGCGCTTGGCCGGGGTTTCAACTTGCATGGCTGTCATCCCGGACGCGGAGCGATCCGGGATCGACCGGAACCGCTTTGTTCTGATTACAGAAACGAAACGGGTAGATCCCGGCTCAAGGCCGGGATGACGCTGAGAGAGACGGCATCGGTGGTGTGCGTTCCTCTCCCCGTCCTCCGGCCAAGAGCGGAAGAACCTCTAACCCGCCCACAAGCCGCAGCGACGCAAATCCCCCATCCGCTCGTCCGGCGCGTAGACGGTGTTCTCGCGACCCTGTCGCCCCGGGCGGAGGCGGTCGCCGTCAAAGGCGGCGCGGGTATAGCCAAGCTCCGAGGTAAGAACCCGATCGGCGTCGGCGTTCGATTGCATCAGGATCAGCGGGCGGCAGCGTTCGAGCGTCTCTCTCGCCCCGCGCAGAACCGCCTCGAACCAACCCGGCGCGTCGATCTTGATGAAACCAGGATCGAGATCGAGCATGTCGAGCGTGAAGGTGCGCGCCTCGCCCGCCATCATCTCGAAGCGGTCGGGATCAAACCCGGCCACGGTCTCATCACTGAGCCAGGTGCGTGACTGGTCCGGGTCAAACGAGGCGAGCCCGTCATACACAAAACCACGATAGACCGGCACATAGAGCCGCCGCGCCTCATCCTTGTCGCTCAAACCGCAGGCATAGACCGCGAGCGCCGGATCATCGTCAAACAGGGTCGCGAGCCCCGTCGCCAGATGCACATTGGGTTCAAAGGCGTAAATCGGCGCATCGGGCTGGTAGAGCCGGATGGCGTCCACGCTCTGCCCGCGATGGGCGCCCACATCGATGAAGACCTCGCCCGGATCGGGCCGCCAGCGCGAGAGCAGGGAGAACTCGGCTTCAAACGGCAGCCGCAAGGTCCGACGCACAAAGCGCTGTACGCTGGCCTTGGCGTCCACCAGCGCCGGGAACCGGCTCTGCCAGGCGCGGATTTGGGGTTCGATCGACATGCTCGCCTCCTGCACCTTCAGGATGCAAACGGCGAGCCATCAACCCCAAGCTATTCGCGGCGCAGGATTTTCTCGGTCAGGGCCGACCCCCACCAGCTGGCCATGAAGCCGTCATGGCACGCCTGGCGGTCATATTCGGTACGCACCCACTCAAGGAAATCGATCGACGATTGCGCATTTCTCTGACGATAAAGGTCAAAGAAATGATCGAGCATGCCGGTCTTGCCCTGCTTGATATGGCCGTATTTGAACGAGAGTTGCTGGACCGCCTTCTCGAACGGGGCCTTTTCGTGCAGCAGCTTGTACATCACCGCCACAATGCCCGCCCGGTCCGCGCCGGACTTGCAGTGCATGAAGGCGGGATAGGCGATCTCGTCGAAGACTGTGATCAGATGCTCGATGCGCTCCACATAGGGCGCCTCGCGCGAGCCCCAGGGCAGGTCGACGATGTCGAGACCGATCTCATCGCAGGTGAAGTGCTCGAGATCATAGTAATGACGGCCCGGCTGCGTGCCGCGCAGATTGAGGATCGTCTTGAACCCCATATCCTTGAGTTCGCGCAGGCGCTTGGGGCTGGGCTGATTGCCCCGCCACATCTCGCCGCCCACGCGGTGCATGTTGTGGAAGCGCTGGCGCAGCACGCCATGATCGCCCCACATGAGGCCCTTCATCGCGCGCTTGTAATCGACCGGGTCGTTCAGATCATAACTCATGGCGCGCTGAAGTAAGGCGCTTGAACGCGGCTTGCAACAACCCAGCGCGTGCGATTGACGCGCACGGAATGCTTGACGGATCGCCCCGGGGCGGCGATCCAGCGCATACCATGTTGAAGTCCATCGTCTCCTCGCCTCCGGTCCAGGCGCTGATCGCCGCGCTGCTGGCGGGCTATATGAGCCTTGTCAAAGCCACCACCCGCTGGGAGGTGCGCGGGCTGGAGCATGCGCAATCGCTCTGGTCCTCCGGGGACGGCGTGATCTGCGGCGTCTGGCATGGCCGCATCCTGATGACGATTGCGGCCTGGCCGAAAAACGTCCAGCCGCCCGCCATCCTGATCTCGCGCTCGCGCGAAGGCGATGTGGTCACCAAGGTCGCCGCCCATCACAAGGTGGAAGTCATCCGCGGCTCCTCGCGCAACAAGAAGAAGACCAAGCAAAAGGGCGGGCTGAGCGCCTTTCGCGAAATGGTCCGCTGGGTCGAGGGCGGCGGCTGCATGGCGCTGACCCCGGACGGACCGCGTGGACCGCGCATGCGCGCAGGTCTGGGCGCGGTCAAGCTGGCGCGCGCCACGGGCGCGCCGCTGCTGGGGCTGGGCTGGTCCACCTCGAACGCCCTCATCTTCAAGAGCTGGGACCGCTTCGTGCTGCCGCTGCCCTTTGGTAAAGGCGTGATCGTCTGGGCCGAGCCGGTCCGGATCGACGCCGACGCCGACAAGGCGGCGCTGGAGACCGCCCGCGCCACGCTGGAAGCGCGCCTGATCGCTGCAACCATGGAAGCCGACCTCGCCTGCCGCGGCGAAGCGATCACCGCCGCCCCGAAACCGCAATCTGAAGACCCCGGTCAGGACGCAGCATGAGCGCGCCGGGCCTGTCGCTGTATCGTTTCGCCAGCCAGGCGCTGAAACCGGCGGCGCGCTGGCTCCTCGACAGGCGCGCGCGGGAAGGCAAGGAAGATCCGGCCCGCCTGCACGAGCGCATGGGTCAGGCGCAGATCGCCCGCCCCGCAGGCCGTCTGACCTGGATCCATGCCGCCAGCGTCGGGGAGAGCCAGATGGCGCTCACGGTCGCCGAGGCGCTTCTCAGCCAGCATGACGACGCCCATGTGCTCATCACCTCGGGCACCCTCACCTCGGCCAACCTGATTGCGCGACGCGGACTGGACCGCCTGATCCATCAATTCCCGCCTGTGGATGCGCCGGACTGGGTGAACGCCTTTCTCGATCACTGGACACCCGATCTGGCGGTGTTCACCGAAAGCGAGCTGTGGCCCAACCTGATCCTCGCGGCCAGCGCACGCGGCGTGCCGCTGGCGCTGATGAATGCGCGGATGAACCGCAAATCGTTGGAGGGGTGGGCGCGCTGGCCTTCAAGCGCCAAAGCGCTTCTGGGCGCGTTTGACTGGATTGGCGCCGCGGACCAACGCACCGCCGAGGGTCTGTCGGGCCTGATCGGTCGCCCGGTGGAACTGGCTGGCAATCTCAAGCTTGAATGCGGCCTGCCCGCCCCCGATCCGGACGCCCTGAAAGCGGCGCAGGACGCCATTGGCGAGCGCCCGGTCTTTGTCGCGGCCAGCACCCATGACGGCGAAGAGGCGCTGATCGCCCAAGCCCATGCCGAAATTCTCAAAGTCCGGCCTGACGCCCTGATGATCCTCGCGCCGCGCCATCCCGAGCGCGCGGATGACGTGGCGGCGGTTCTGAACGAACACGGCTTGCCCCAGGCCCGCCGCTCTCAGGGCGAAACGCCGGACGGCAGGCCGGTCTGGCTGGCCGATACGCTGGGCGAGATGGCGCTGTGGTATGGGGTGTGCCCGGTCGCGGTGATCGCCGGCAGCTTCAAGCCCGGCATTGGCGGTCACAACCCGATCGAGGCGAGCCGCGCAGGCGCTCTGGTCATCACCGGCCCCCATGTGGACAGCTTTAGCGATGTCTATGGCGTCTATGATGCGCATGAGGCGCGCCTGGTCGCCGAAACCGCCGCCGACATTGCGCGCGATGTGCTGGACTGCTGGCAGGGCGACCGACTGACCTCGGACAAGGCCCTTGCCGCGCTAGACGCCTTGCCGAACGGGGCCCTGCCCCTCACCCTGTCCCATCTGAACCGGCTTCTCGACCAAGGACGCCCCTGATGCGAGCCCCGCCTTTCTGGGATGACACAGCGCCGCGCAGCTCTGCGGCTTTGACGCGCGCCCTCCTGTCGCCGCTGGGCGCGCTTTACGCCTGGGCCGGGGCGCGCCGCATCCGGACGACAACGCCCGCCCCCGCGCCCGCGCCCGTGATCTGCGTCGGCAATCTCACCGTGGGCGGGGTGGGCAAGACGCCCATCACCGCGGCCCTCATGCGCGCCGCGCACCAGAAGGGGCTCAAGGCTGCGGGCCTCAGCCGGGGCTGGGGCGGCAAGTTGGCGGGGCCCGTGAAGGTCGATCCCAAGCTTCATTCCGTGGCCGATGTGGGCGATGAACCCTTGCTGCTGTCGCGCCTCGCGCCGGTCTATGTCGCCCGCCATCGCCCCGACGGCGCGCGCATGGCCGCCGAGGAGGGCGCGGACGTCATCATCATGGATGACGGGCACCAGAACCCCAGCCTTGAAAAGACCCTCTCCATCGTCGTGGTGGACGGCGTGACCGGCTGGGGGCCGGGCACGGTCTTCCCGGCGGGGCCCTTGCGCGAACCGGTGAAGGACGGGCTTGCGCGCGCCGACGCCGTGATCGTGATGTGCCCCAGCGCGGAGTTCGCGCCGGACCTTGAAAAGCTCCAGCTCGCAGATCTTGAGATTCCGGTGCTGACCGCCTGGCTCGCGCCCGAAGCCGCCCCGCCGTCAGGACCGCTGCTGGCCTTTGCGGGCATTGGCCGGCCACAGAAATTCTATGACGCGCTGGTAGCGGCGGGCGGAAGTTTGGCGGATACGGCGAGCTTTCCCGACCATCACGCCTTCACTCGCGGAGAAATCGAGACGCTGGCCGATCTTGCCGAAAGCCATGACGCCACCCTGATCACCACCGAGAAGGACCATGTGCGCCTGCCCGGCGGGGTAAAGGGCTCGGTCACCGCCTGGCCCGTGCGCGCGGTCTTCCGCGAGGAAGCCCGGCTCGACGCGCTTCTGGATCAAGCGATGGATTCCTTCGCCGCCAGCCGTTAAGCAAGAACCATGTCTGATCTCATGAAATCCATCGGTTTTCGCGCCGAAGCGCTGGGCTGGGACGCCTATCAGGGCCTGTTCCGGTCCATGGGGCTGGAGCGCGCCTCCGATTACGGCGCCAAGCTCCTGCGCACGTTGGGCCCGAAAGTCTCGGTGCATCATGTGGCGCGCGTGAACATGCAGGTCGCCTTCCCCGAAGCGTCAGACCGCGAGCTGGATGGCCTGCTCGACGCCATGTGGGACAATTTCGGGAGGCTCGTCGGCGAGTTTCCCAACACCCACCGCTTTGATTTCAGCCCCAACAGCGACCAGATCGAGGTCGAGGGCGAGGAGATCCTGGCCGAGCTTGACCGTCAGGGGCAGCCGGCCGTGCTGATCGGCGGGCATTTCGCCAATTGGGAATTGATGGCGGCGGTGATCATGCGTCACCTCAAGGATTGCCGGATCACCTATCGCCACGCCAACAACCCGCTGATCGACCAGCGCATCATTGATCAGCGCAAGGCCTATGGCATCAACATCCTCGCCCCCAAGGGCGGGCATGGCGCCAAGGAATTGATGCAGGCGCTCAAATCGGGCGCGTCCGTGGCGCTGATGAACGATCAGAAGATGAATGACGGCATCGCCGCGCCCTTCTTCGGCCGCATGGCGATGACCGCGCCCGGCCCGGCGCGGATGGCGCTGCGCTATGACTGCCCGCTCGTGCCCATGTCGATCCGGCGCAAGGACCGCACCCGCTTCAAGGTGACGATCCACGAACCGCTGGCGCGTCCCGAAGGCAAGGATGCGGACGCCATTCTTGAGGTGGTCACAACCATCAACCGCTTCATGGAAGAGCGCATCAAGGAAGCCCCCAGCCAATGGTTCTGGGTGCACCGCCGGTTCGAAAAACCGCTCTACAAGCAGGCGAAGGCGGAGGCGCAAGCCTCAAGAGGCTGAATTCCCGGGCGAGCAAGGCGAAGACCCAGAACCTGTCTCCGCAAATAGCGCCCTATCCTGAAAGAGGCCCCGGCTCGGCGCTGCGCTTGGCCGGGGTTTCAGCGATTTACCGCAAGCCGCTGGGATCAACCGCGAGCGCTTCGGCGGGGTCGATATAGCGATTGTGCCATTTGATGCGCCAGTCGAGATGCGCGCCCGTCGAGCGACCGCCGGACCCGACTTCGCCGATCACCTCGCCCTGCGCGACTTCCTGACCGACGTCCACGTTCACAGCGCCCAGATGCAGGAAGGCGCTGGTCAGGCCCTGGCCGTGATCGATGAAGATCAGACCGCCTTCATAATACATGTCGGGATCGGCCAGCGTGACCACGCCCGCGGCGGGCGCGATCACCGGCGTGCCGCCGGGCGCTGCGATATCGATGCCATAGTGAGGCCGACGCGGTTCGCCATTGTAATAGCGCTGGCTGCCATAAACGCCGGTCAGGCGCCCCTCGACCGGCATGATGAAGGCGCTGGCGAAGCCCTCGCCCGTCCAGCGGGAGGTATAGGCGTTGCGCTTGACCCGGCCTTCGGCGCGGATGCGTTCGAGCACCTCTTCAGGCGGGGTGACGTATTCCTGCGGCACCCCCTCGATGCGCTGGATGTCGTATTCGCGCTGCTGGACGCTGAGCGTCTCTTCATAGCGGCCATCGGGCAGAGCGACGCTGAGCGTGGTCTGCGCCTCCGCATCCCGGTCATGGCCCAGCACGACCCAGCCCGCATCATCGGCCTCGACGGTGATGTCACCCAGCGTCACCTCGGCGCCGGGGCGTGTGCGGCAAACGATCATCGCGCCCTGGCGATGGGTTCCGGCGCAGTTGATCGGGGCGGCGGCGGGCGCCGTCTCGGCGATCAGCGCCGCCATGGGATCAGCCGCGCCCTCCGGCGCGGGGGCGACGGCTTGAACAAGGGCGAGCGCGGCGATCAGAACCATGAGAGCTATCCTGTCCCTATCCGGGTTTTTGCTGCTTGGCGGCGCCGGGGCCCTGATAGACCTCGCGCCAGCGTTGGGTGGCCGCGTTGGCGTCCAGATACGCTTCCTGAAGCTCGGCGGACCAGTAACGCAGATTGTTGAGCGTGATTTTCTCGCCCGTCACCGCGCATTTCACATACGCGCCGGGCTTGAGGATCATGAAGTCGGCGTCGCCGAATTCCAGCGTGGCTTCACCCGCGAAATCACGATCAAAGGAGGGCAGATCAGTATCGGTCATGTCGCTTTCCTATCACGAGAGCCTTGGCGAGCGGAAGACGGCAAACAGCGCTGCGCCTTGACCGACTCACACCCGCTCGCGACTTTGAAGCCATGACCCTCATTCGCCGCCTGTCGCCTGAAACCGTCAACCGCATCGCCGCCGGCGAAGTGGTCGAGCGCCCCGCCAGCGCCGTCAAGGAGCTGGTGGAGAACGCGCTCGATGCGGGCGCGCAACGCATCGACATCCGCATCGAGGGCGGCGGGCTGACCCGCATTGTCATCGAGGATGACGGCTCGGGCATGGACGCCGAAGGGCTCGAAACCGCGATCGAGCGGCACGCCACCTCCAAATTGCCCGTGGGCGAGGACGGGCAGGACGATCTTCTGAACATCCATTCCATGGGCTTTCGCGGCGAGGCCCTGCCCTCCATCGGCTCGGTCGCGCGCCTCAACATCACCACCCAGGATGAGGAGCTGGGCGGCGCCTGGGAGCTCTCGGTCGAAGGCGGAACGAAATCCGGCCCTCGCCCCGCCCCCTCGCTTGGCCGCCGCGGCACGCGGGTGGAGGTGTGCGACCTCTTCTACGCCACGCCCGCGCGCCTGAAATTTCTCAAATCCGAGCGCGCGGAAAGCACCGCCGTCTCCGATGTCATCAAGCGGCTGGCGCTGGCGCGGCCCGATGTGGGCTTCTTCCTGTCCGTGGATGGCCGCTCGCGCGTCTCCGCCCCGGCCGAGAGCACAGAGGATCGCGACGAGGCGCGCCGGGGGCGGCTGTCGTCCATTCTGGGCGCGGACTTTGGCGAGAACGCCCTCGTGATCGATCAGGAGCGCGAAGGCGTGCACCTGACCGGGCTCGCCAGCCTACCCACATACAATCGCGGCTCGAACCAGCACCAGTTCCTGTTCGTCAATGGCCGCCCGGTGAAGGACAAGCTGATCGTCGGCGCGGTGCGCGGCGCCTATCAGGACTTTCTCGCCCGTGACCGCCATCCGGTCGTCGCGCTCTATGTGGACCTGCCGTCCAGCCATGTGGATGTGAACGTCCACCCGGCCAAGGCCGAAGTGCGCTTTCGCGATTCAGGGCTGGTGCGCGGTCTGATCGTCGGCGCTCTGCGCCATGCGCTGGCGGGGGCGGGCCATCGCGCCTCCACGACTGTGGCCGGATACGCGCTTGGACGCGCCCGCCCCGAAGGCGCGCCGACCCATGCTTTGCCCCTCACACGCGGCAGCTCGATCTCCAGCGGCTGGGCGAACCGGCCCTCCCCGGCCTGGGAAAACCAGCTCTCCGAGCATCACGAGACGTCGGGCTATGGCTATGGCGAGTCCCAGACTGAAGCGTCCCAATATGGGCGCGGCGATCTCGCGCCCGGCATGTCCGCCCGCACCGAACCCTCTTACGGCGGCGAACCGGCGGACGGCGCGCCCGCGGCCGAAACGCACACGCCGGACTTCCCGCTGGGCGTCGCCCGCGCGCAGGTTCACGCCACCTATGTGATCGCCCAGACCGAGGATGGACTGGTGATCGTGGACCAGCACGCCGCCCATGAACGCCTTGTCTATGAGCGGATGAAAAAACAGCTCGCCGATACGGGCGTGGCGCGCCAGGCGCTGCTCGTGCCCGAAATCGTCGAGCTCGATGAAGCCGAAGCCCGCCGCGTGCTCGACCGCTCAGACCAGCTCGCCGAGCTAGGTCTTGTGATCGAACCCTTCGGCCCCGGCGCGCTGGCCGTGCGCGAAACCCCCGCCCTTCTCAAGCGCCTCGACGTGCAGGGTCTGATCCGGGATCTGGCCGACGAGATCGCCGAATATGACGAAGCGCTGTCGCTGAAGGAAAAGCTCGAAGAGGTGGTGGGCACCATGGCCTGCCACGGTTCGGTGCGCTCGGGCCGACGCCTCACGGGCGATGAAATGAACGCCCTTCTGCGCGAGATGGAAGCCACGCCTCATTCGGGCCAGTGCAATCACGGCCGCCCCACCTATGTGGAGCTGAAACTGGCGGACATCGAACGCCTGTTCGGTCGGCGTTAGGAGCCGTAGACGCGCAAGCCACTGAACGCGTGCATCAATTTATTTCCTAACAAAAGGTTTCACACCTTGCCCGCAGGGTCCTCATTTTGCATAAGCAGAGCGAGGGACCGTGACGGGGGAAAATCGTGCATCATTTTCGCACAATGCTTGTTCTGGCGCTTTTTTGCGCGCTGCTCGCTGGATTTACGCCCGCGCTGGCGCAAGGCGCCTCCGGTTCCGAAACGCTCGTCATCCACCGCATGGACGTCCGGAACGCCAGCATCGATCTGGGCGACTCTCCGCCGACCATCGTCATCGATTATGACATCGAGGATGTGTCCGAGGATGATCCGGGTCTGGAGGACCTCTTCGTTCATCTCTTCGATGATGAGGGTCAGCTCGTCGAATTCGATTTCAGCGTCGTGTCTGCAACACAATGGTTCAGGGACATCCCCCTACGAGCGACGGGCACTCTGGAATTCGAAGTCCCCGCGCTTCTGCCGCCTGGCGACTATGACCTGGCGATCACGGTTTATCGGTCAGATCGAAGAAAGGTCATTGATAGACAACTCGGCATAGCCACACCGGGCACGGTCACGCTTTACAGGGGCGAGGATGGCCCCTGGAACACGCCGCCGGCAATTTCAAATGTCTATGAAACCATGGGCAGCACGGATGTCACCGACGGTGATGCGTCCATGGGCTATTATGTTGAGATGTTTGACTACAATCGAACCGGGCTCGCTTCCCTGACGATTGAGTTATTCAAGGATGGGGTCAGCACGGGCTCACGGGTGTCCCATGGTTTGCCCGATGATATGACGCCGACGGCAGGGCCGCCCCCTGGCGGCTATGTGCAAACGGGCATCAATCTGCCTCAAACTCTAAAGCATGGCGCCCATGAACTTGTCTTCACGGTAACAGACAACTCTGGACTGTCCGCAACGGCAAACCGAACAATAAATATTATAAATCGTAGAGATGAAGGCATCCCCCCCGTCATAAACTCCGTTACCTTTAGAGACGAATCCATAAATCTGGGAGAAAAATATTTCCCGCCTGCACTCTGGGTGCTTTACAATTTTTCTGATTTGCAAAGCGGACTCTCAAGAGTTGAATACACGCTCACAAATCAAGAAGACTCAACTGATCAACACAGCCTGATCATTCCCTTTGACGTTCCGACGCAAAGCGGGTCGGGCTCTCATAACCTCACGAGCAGATTTGACCTGAACGCAGGCCGCTACACATTGTCCGCCCGGCTATACGACGATGCCGGCAATGAGACCTATGCGGAAAATCTCGACAGCATTGAGATCACGAGTGACGACACGCAGAACCCTTACGTCAATTCGCTGACCCTGACGCCCAATCAGATCGAGACCAGCCCCACTGTCACGCCTGCGTCCCTCGGCTATTCGCTGCGTGATCCGGGCACTGCAGGCCTGCGCGAACTCAGTCTCACCCTTCGCGACGTCAATAATTCAAGCCGGAACTATGCGCTTACCCCGCTCCGGTTTACCCGTGAATCGCGTCTGGACAGCCAGACCCAGATCAGCCTGCCCGCCTCCCTGCCGACGGGCGAGTATTTTTTGAGTTATGAGCTCAAGGACGCCGCGGGCAATCTCGCGACCGGGACCGTTAGCGAACGCCTGACCGTGACGGGCGGGACTGTCGGCCCGGTCTTCACCGCGCTTGGCGCAGCCTCGGACCGGATTTTCACCAATGATCCCTCTGGCGAGCTGGTGGTGACCTATGCCCTGCAGGACGGGGATGAGCGGGGCTTGGGCTGGGTCCGGCTGAGCCTTGAAAGCGAGACCTTACCGAATGCGGAGTCCGGCAATATCTCCCTGGGCGGCGTAGCGACGGCGCAAGGCGCTTACGGCTTTGCGCTCAATACGCTTGAGCCCGGACGCTACCGCCTGGTCGCCACGGCGCGGGACGCGCAAGGCAATGAAGCCACCACGCGTGACGTGCTAGCCGGAACGCCGGAATTCATCGAGATCCTGAACCCCAATCAACGGCGCTTTGGCCCATTTGACTGGGCGGGCGCGGGCACCACGGAGCACCCCTTCCGCGACATCTACCGGCTGAGCGGCCTGTCCCATGGCGCGCCCGTCGCCATCACGTACGAGAGCACGCAGGATCGGCTGAACGCGGTCGAGGCTTGCGCGGTCGAGGTGCTGCCCCAGCGGTATAACGGCTCGGAATATCTGATCCTCTCCCAGGACATTCCGGCGCAATGCGCACAGGGCTTTCTTCATCAGGCCCAGATGCTGATCACCTTCGCGCATGCGGACGACATGGCGACCAGTACGCTGAGCCGCTTCAAGGTCAGCCCGCACGGTCATCTGACCGATATGGGCTTTGACCGCACCACCGCCCCGCTTGCGTTTGACGCGCGTCAGGCCCTGAGCCTTGAGTTCGGCCCGTTTGACTGGGTGGAAACCGGCCAGAGCCGACAGCACCAGATCCTGTTCAGCAATGTCAGCGGCGTCAGTCAGATCGATCTCGCCTTCGCCAATGCGTCCAACGCCGGATTTGAGGGCGCGTTTACCGACTGCACGATCCATCGCCCTTCCGCCAGCCGGGACGAGACCCATTTCCTGCTCTCGGCCGCCATGCTGGCGGCGTGCGGGGATTTTGGCCGCGCGGACCTGACCGTGCGGCTCAGCGGTCCGGACCCGTGGATAGAGCCCTACACGTCGGCCGCGCGCCTGATCACGACGACGGAAAACGCCGTCAGCGACTTCAGCGCCGACTTCACCCCGTCGCGCACCCCTGAGCTGACCTCCCAGCTGGGCGGGCTGATCCTGGCGGTC
The DNA here is from genome assembly GCF_002433705.1 of Oceanicaulis sp. UBA6590. Taxonomy (NCBI): domain Bacteria; kingdom Pseudomonadati; phylum Pseudomonadota; class Alphaproteobacteria; order Maricaulales; family Maricaulaceae; genus Oceanicaulis; species Oceanicaulis sp. UBA6590. The sequence goes on along the minus strand of NZ_DJIQ01000067.1, from coordinate 24,421 downwards.
TATCCGGCGTTTGAATGGACCGGGGACGCCAGCGCCCCCACCTCGAACCTGTTCCGCCTGTCGGGCCTCACCGACGGCGCTCCGGTCTCGATCACCCTGCGCGCGCTGCAGGATGAGGACTGGACGGATTGCGACATCCCCGTGACCCTCGCGAGCACCGGCGCGTTCGACTATGTCCTCACCTCGCAGGATCTCTCAGCCTGCGGCGCCTACGGGCGCGCCAATCTGCAATTCCGCGTCACCTACGCGGCCTCCAATCAAGGCGACGCCCCTCCGACCCTGCGACGCCTCGCCATCGGGGCGCAGGGCGATCTGACCGATTTCGGCTTTGATCTCGACGCCGCCGCATCGACGGCCCCGACAGCCATTGGAGATGGTCTCGCTGAAATCGAGTTCGGCCCCTTTGAGTGGACGGGGGACAACACCGTTTCAACACAGAACGTCTTCCGCATTTCCGGTCTCGACGGACCGCCGGACAGCATCGACATCGCCCTTATGAACGCCACGGTGGAAGGCTATCAGGGAGATTTCACCGATTGTGCGCTGCAAATTCGTCCCAATCGGGCCGGACAGAATGAATTCGTGATCGTCTCCAACGACCTGGTGGATTGCGGCGGCTTTCTTCGGGCCGACCTGCGCTTCCGCGTGCGCGCGCAGGCGGACCAGTTTGCCGACGACGTGCGAATGCGTCGCTTCGCGGTGACACGCAGCGGCGGCCTGACCGATTTCGGCTTCGACAACCCGCGCTAAGGCCCCTCCCCGCACTCTGTCGCAGCCAGATTGCGGCGCTTTCACTGGACCGGGCGGGGCGGGCCCTGCTAAGCCTATTCAAACAGGGAATGCAGGGACTTGATCATGCAGCGAATGTTCGCGCGGAAACGCCCCGCCGGATCGTTCACGATCTTCGGCTTCATCACCGCGGTGCTCGTTCTGATCGCTGACCAGGCCAGCAAATACTGGATCCTGTACGGGCTTGATCTTGACGGACGCACGCCGCAGCAGGTCGAAGTCCTCTCCCCCTGGTTCAACCTCACCATGGTGTGGAATCACGGCGTCAGCTTCGGCATGTTCCAGGCCGACAGCCCGGCCCAGCGCTATCTGCTGGCGGGGGTCTCGCTCGCCATTGCGGGCATGCTGGTGGTGTGGATGTTCCAGACCACGCGCCGTCTGCAGGCGCTGGCCTTCGGCCTGATCATCGGGGGCGCCATCGGCAATGTCATCGACCGCTTCATCTATGGCGCCGTGGTCGACTTTTTCGATTTCTCGGGGCTCTATTTCCCCTATGTCTTCAACGTCGCGGACGCCGGCATTTGCGTCGGCGTCGCGGTCATGGTCCTGGACCTGGTCCTGAACGGGGACCGCTGACCGGTTTCGCGCGGCGCCCCGGCCTCTGGCCAGAGCGTGCGTCCGTCTGATACAAGCGGTGAGAACCGCCTCTGAAAGCGAGCTTTCGACCATGCGTATGCGCACCGCCCTGATCCTTTCCGCCACCGCCCTGTTCGCGTTGACCGGCTGCAATTCCGGCGTCCGTCAGGCGCTTGGCGTGGACAAGACCACGCCGGACGAGTTTCGCGTCGTCACGATTGCGCCGCTCTCGGTGCCGCCGGAATACAATCTGACCCCGCCGCGTCCGGGTGAATTGCGCGCCGAGGACATGTTCCAGGACCAGCAGGCGCGCCGCGCCCTGTTCGGCGCCCAGTCCTCCTCCAACGCCACGGATGCGGAGATCCTGTTCGCCTCCCGCGCCGGCGCGGCGGACGCCAATCCGAATGTCCGCGCCATCATCGACGGCGAATCCGCCGCTCTGGTGCGCAAGGATGAAAGCTTCGCCAACCGCATCCTGTTCTGGCGCGACAATGAACGCCTGATCCAGCAGGGCGGCCAGCCGATCGACCCGGCCGAGGAAACCGCCGCGATCGAGACCGTCACCGGCGGCGGCGAGGTGGAGATCGAACGCCGGCGCACCGTGCGTCGCAAACTGCCCGGCCTTTAAGCCGACAGGACTGTTTTTAACGAAACGCCCGGCCCTCGCGCCGGGCGTTTTGCATTGTCGCGGTCGCATTTGATGTTGTTTGAGGTTTGACACTCGCCCCGGAGCCGGACACTTTTGCGGTTAAGCTCTGAAGAGCAAAGGGGAGAGAGACATGATCCGCACTATCGCCGCGCTTGGCGCGCTCGCCGCCGTCTGGCCCGCCGCCGCTCTGGCGCAAGAGGCTGAACCGCTTACCGTCATTCATGCCGGCCATCTGATCGCCGCGCCCGGCGAGGAGCGCGTCCGCGACCAGGTGTCCATTCTGGTCCGGGGCGACGAGATCGAAGCCATCGAGAACGGCTATGTCACGCCGGACGGCGCCGAGATCGTCGATCTGACGGGCGCCTGGGTGATGCCGGGCTTCATCGACGCCCATGTGCACATCACCAGCCAGCAGGGCGCGGGAAGCCGTCTGTCGACCTTTACCGACAGCAGCGCGGACGACGCCATTCACGGCGTTCTCTACAGCCGCCGGACGCTGATGGCGGGCTTCACCACCGTGCAGGATGTGGGCGGCAATATGGAAGCCGTGCGCGCCCTGCGCGCCGGCGTGGAGGCGGGCGAATTCCCCGGTCCGCGCATGCGCATCGCCGGCGGCGCCGTGACCCCCACGGGCGGCCATGCCGACATCAATGGCTGGAGCGTCGAGGTGATGCGCGCCAATGGCAGCCCCTATGCGTGCAACGGGGCGGATGATTGCGCCCGCGCCGTGCGCCAGCTGGTGCAGGAAGGCGCGGACGTCATCAAGATCACCGCCACCGGCGGGGTGCTGTCCTCCACCGGCGCAGGCGTCGAGCAGCAATTCTTCCAGGAAGAGCTGGACGCCATTGTCGGCGCCGCGCACATGATGGGACGCAAGGTGACCGCCCACGCCCATGGCGTGACGGGCATCAACGCCTTCCTGCGCGCCGGCGGGGATTCCATCGAGCACGGCACCTATCTCGA
>NZ_DJIQ01000067.1:456-21057 GCF_002433705.1 Oceanicaulis sp. UBA6590 | reverse complement strand
GGCGAATGGGTGGCCAACCAGGCCGATGCCGGCTGGATGACGCCCTTCCAGGCCGCCAAGGCCCGCGTCGTCGGCCCGCTGATGCTGGAAATGGTTCGCCGCGCCCATGAGGGCGGCGTCACCATCGCCTTCGGCACCGATTCCGGCGTCTCCGCCCATGGCGACAATGCGCGCGAATTCCTGCTCTACACCATGGCGGGCATGACCGAGATGGAAGCGCTGGCCACCGCCACCACCGTGGGGGCGCGTCATGTGCAGCTGGAGGACGAGATCGGCCGCATCGCGCCGGGTTTCTCCGCCGACATCGTGGCGACCAATGGCGATCCGCTCGAGAACATCGAAGAGCTGATGGACATCGACTTCGTCATGGCCCGCGGCGTGGTGCACAAGAACGAAGAGTAACGGCCTGGCCCCGGACGGCGCAGGGCGCGGATCCGGGGCTATCAAGGCTTTGGTGCAAAACCGGCATAGAGGTCCCGGACCGGTCTAGAGGACCGTCCGGGATTTCCACTTAGACAAGCAAGAGTGACCCCGACCCATGTCCCAACTTGACGAGACCTTCTCCGGCACCAAGCCGGTCGCTGACGCGCTGAAGTTTGACCAGTCTGCGCTCGAGCGCTGGATGGCCGAGCATGTGGAAGGCTTCAAGGGACCGCTGACGGTCGAGCAGTTCAAGGGCGGGCAATCGAACCCCACCTACAAGCTCTCCACCCCGGGGGCGCAATACGTGCTGCGCCGCAAGCCGCCGGGAAAGCTGCTGCCGTCCGCGCACGCGGTGGATCGCGAATACCGGGTGATGAAGGCGCTGGGCGAACAGGGCTTCCCCGCGCCGCACATGTTTGGCCTGTGCGAGGATGACAGCGTCATCGGCACGGCGTTCTACATCATGGATTTCGTTGCAGGCCGGATCTTCTGGGACCCGTATCTGCCCGATCTCAGCCCCGATCAGCGCGGCGCGATCTATGACGCATCCAACGCCACACTCGCCCAATTGCACTCCATCGACCATGAGGCGGCGGGCCTCGGGGATTACGGCAAGCCGGGCAATTATTTCGAGCGCTCCATCGGTCGCTGGTCCAAGCAGTACAAGGCGGCGGAAACCGAGACGGTCGCGGCGATGGACAAGCTGATCGAATGGCTGCCTGAACACGCCCCGGCGCAGGAGCGCACGAGCGTGGTGCATGGCGATTATCGCCTCGACAACATGATCTTCCACCCCACCGAGCCCAGGGTCATCGCGGTGCTCGACTGGGAGCTGTCCACGCTGGGCGATCCGCTGGCGGACTTCACCTATCAGCTGATGCAATGGCGCACGCCCAAGGACATCCGCAACGGTTTCCTCGGTCAGGATCTCAAGGCGATGGGCATTCCCACCGAAGAGGAATACGTGAAGGCCTATTGCGAGCGCACGGGCCGCGACGGCATCCCGAAGCTCGATTTCTACTTCGCCTACAACATCTTCCGCCTGACCAGCATCGTTCAGGGCGTCTATGCCCGCTCGCTGCAGGGCAATGCGTCGAATGAAAAGGCCAAGGAAATGGGCGCTCTGGTCAAGCCGATGGCCGAATACGCCTGGAGCATTGCCGAAGGGGCCTAGCCGCCCAGATGGCTCAGGAAGGGCGCGCCCAGCGCGCCCGCCATGACCAGCTCGAAGCCCAGACCCATCAGGTTATAGCTCGTGCGCGTCTCCTGCTCGGCGTCCGCCAGCATGGAGAGTCCGCGACCGATCACCATGCCCAGCCAGTACAGGCTGGCGGCGAAGCTCGATCCCATCACCGCGCCGGCGCCCGCCTGGAAGCTCATGACCAGGGTCAGCAGCACCGCGCCATGCAGCAGGCACAGCGCGCCGCCAAAGCTGGCGCGGAACTCCGCCCAGCCGCCCTTCCAGCGGGGGTCGGGCGCCAGACGCACAACGCTTTGCGCCCAGCGCGGCGTCACCAGGGCGGCGAAGCCCATGCCGAAGCCCAAAAGGGCGGCCAGGCCGGCGATGATCCAGGGCGCAGGATACTCGAACATTGTCATCTCACGGATTGCTTGATCGCCTTTACGCGAGCATGCGCAATCCAGATCACTTTATGTGCAGTCATATCGTCAGAAACAGGAAGCCCCGGTCGAGGACCGGGGCTTCAGGCGTCTCAGAGGGGGCTCAGCCGTTGAGCCATTTCTTGGCTTCGAGCCGGGAGATCGTGCGTTCGTGCACCTCGTCCGGGCCGTCCGCCATGCGCAGGGTGCGGATGCCGGCATAGGAATAGGCCAGCGGGGTGTCATTGCTGACGCCGCAGCCGCCATGGGCCTGAATGGCGTCGTCAATCACTTTCAACGCCATGCGCGGCGCAGCCACCTTGATCATGGCGATCTCGCCGCGGGCGACCTTGTTGCCCACCGTGTCCATCATCCACGCCGCCTTCAGCGTCAGAAGACGACATTGCTCGATCTCGATGCGGGCGGTGGCGATGCGGCCTTCCCAGACCGAATGCTTGATGATCGGCTTGCCGAAGGCCTCCCGGCTCATCAGGCGCTTGACCATCAGCTCCAGCGCCCGCTCGGCGGCGCCAATCGTGCGCATGCAGTGGTGGATGCGGCCCGGGCCAAGCCGGCCCTGAGCGATCTCGAAGCCCCGGCCCTCGCCCAGAAGGATAGCGGAAGCGGGCACGCGCACATTCTCGAGCTTGATCTCCATATGGCCGTGCGGCGCGTCGTCATAGCCGAAAACCGGCAGGAAGCGCTCGATGGTGATGCCCTTGGCGTCGGCGGGGACCACGACCATGGACTGCTGGGAGTGCACATCGGCGTCCGGATTGGTCTTGCCCATGACGATGAAGACCTTGCAGCGCGGATCACCGGCGCCCGAGCTCCACCATTTGCGGCCGTTGATGACGTATTCGTCGCCATCGCGCTCGATCCGGCATTCGATATTGGTGGCGTCGGCGCTGGCCACGGCCGGTTCAGTCATCAGGAAGGCCGAGCGGATGTCGCCCGCCAGCAGCGGCTTGAGCCATTTCTGCTTATGCTCTTCAGTGCCGTAGCGCACGAAGACTTCCATGTTTCCGGTGTCCGGCGCGGCGCAGTTGAACACCTCGCTGGCCCACGGCACCCGGCCCATTTCCTCGGCCAGCGGCGCGTAATCGGAATTGGACAGGCCCGCGCCCTCGTCACTGTCAGGCAGGAAGAGATTCCACAGACCCGCGCTCTTGGCCTTTGCCTTCAAGTCCTCGATGATGGCGGGGACCTGCCAGCGATCGGTTCCGAACGCCGCCATCTGGGCGGCATACACCGGCTCGTTGGGATAGATGTGTTCGTCCATGAAGGCGCGGACGCGCGCCAGATAGTCTTTGCACAGGTCGGAGTATTCAAAATTCATGGCGACAGGCCTCCCCTTGGCGACGATCCGGAGCGGGACCGACGATCAGTTCTTAAGAGCTTATCTAATTATGGACATGTCGGCGCAGAAATCCAGCCTTAAAACCCTGCGTCACAATGGCGCCTGCGGAGTGTCGTGCTAGCATGTGCAGCAATTTCAAGGGTGAAAGGCCCCGTCATGTCCTCCATTCTGATTGCACCGGACGACCCCGCCCGCGCCGACATAACCGCGCTTCTTGAAGTTCACGCCGCCTTCGCGCTCGAAGAATCCCCGCCCGACACCTGTCACTTTCTCGACGTGGCGGGCCTGAAGACGCCCGACATCACCTTCTGGAGCGCCCGTGACGGCGAGACCCTGCTGGGCGTTGTCGCCCTGAAGGCGCTCGATGACCGCTCTGGCGAGGTCAAATCCATGCATGTGGCCGAGGCCGCACGCGGCAAGGGGGCCGGGCGGGCCCTGATGGCGCATCTGATCGATGAAGCGCGCAGCCGCGGCTATCGCTCGCTCTGGCTGGAAACCGGCAATACAGCCGGGTTCGATGCGGCGCTGGCCCTCTACGCCCGGCTGGGCTTTTCTGAATGCCCGCCCTTTGGCGGCTATCAGGCGAGTGACTTCAATGTCTTCATGACGCTTGACCTGGAGGCGGACAATGCTGCTTGAGCCTGAACTGCTTGAGAACGCTCATGTGCGCCTTGAACCGCTCAAGGAAAGCCATCGCGAGGCGTTGCGCCCGCTGGCGCAGGATGAAGAGATCTGGGCGCTGACCACCAAACGCGGCGACGGCGTCTGGTTTGATCCCTGGTTCGACATGATGCTGAAGGGTCAGGAGAGCCGGATCCAGATCAGCCATGCGGTCTGGTCCAGGGCGACGGGCTCCTATGCCGGCCACACCGCCTTCCTGCAGATAGACCGCGACAATCAGCGCGTGGAAATCGGCTGGACCTGGTATGGCGCGGCCTGGCGTGGCGGGGTCACCAACCCGGCCTGCAAGGCGCTGTTACTCGAACAGGCCTTCTCCGGCGGCGCGGAACGGGTGGAGCTCAAGACCCATCACCTCAATGAGCGCAGCCAGGCCGCCATGCTCAAGCTGGGCGCGATCCGGGAAGGCGCGCTGCGCAGTCATACCCGCACCTGGCGCGGGGATCGGCGGGATACGGTCTTCTTCTCCATCCTGCCTGAAGAATGGCCGGGCGTTCAGGCCGGGCTCGACCTGCGGCTCGCAGGCGCTTGAGTTTCCGCCCCAACAGGCGAGTATGAGCGGGCAGTTTACAGGGGACGACATCATGCTTCGCACGGCTCTGGCGCTTGCCGCACTCGGCGCTTACTCCACCTCCGCCCTCGCCCAGAGCGAGCCGTCCAGCGCCTACGTGCAGATCGACGCCTGCCCCAGCTATCAGCTCGAAGGCGAGCCGGTCTGGGAAAGCGCCTGCCCCGGCTATGAAAACTGGAGCGTGTTCTTCCGCGCCAGCGAGCATGGCAGCGGGATTTCCTACGCCTTCAACGGCAGCGAGCGCACCGATTTCTATCGTCCGCCGGCCCAGCTTCTGTTCGGCAATTTCCACAATACGATCGAATGGCGCATGGATGCCGAGGGCGTCTACGCCACCATCCATCGCTATATCAGCGAGGGGCCGAACATGGATGCGGACCCCAACGAAACGGAGGAGCCCGCAGGCGAGCCCCCCATGCAGCGCCAGGACCTTCTGCTGATCACGGCGCTCACCCCGGACGATTACCAGACCGTCGCCTGCCCGCTCTATGTGGTGGACGCCAGCACCATCAGAGACGCCAACAACGCCGCCCGCATCCTGGCGGACACCTTCGCGCCCGGCCATCAATGCGATGACAGCGAGCCCTATGTCTTCACCGCCATGGACGAGATCTACGCCACGGTCGAAGCCTTCGACATGCAGCAGGAAGCGGCCGGTCAGGCCACGCCGCCCAAGTCCAAGCCTTGACCCGCTCCCCCTCCGTCCCGACATGGTCTGAAGGCCGGTCGGGGGACAGGAGCAAGACATCATGATGATTATTCAGGTCCGCGAACGCGGGGGATGCTTCGGCAGCGGCTGTCTGGGCGTGGTCGCGCTAGCCGGCTGGATCACCGCCGTGGTCCGCGACGCCATGATGGTCAAATGGCTGTGGCTGATCTTCGACCTGGTGCTCGCCCCGCTGGGCGCCCTGCGCGGCTTCATGATGTGGTTTGGCTGGGCCTAGCCCTTCGCCTTGCGCCGCGCTCGGAAGAAGGCTTTCAGCATCTCACTGGCTTCATCGGCCAGCACGCCGCCCTGAACCTCGGGCCGCCAATGACAGGTGGGCTGTGCAAAGAATTGCGGACCATGATCGACCGCCCCGCCCTTGGGGTCGGACGCCCCATAGATCACCTTGCCGATGCGGGCATGGCTGATCGCGCCCGCGCACATGGCGCAGGGCTCGAGCGTGACATAGAGTTCCAGCCCGGTGAGGCGGTAATTGCCCAGCTTTTGCGCGGCGAGGCGCAGGGCGCGGATCTCGGCATGGCCGGTGGGATCGCAGTCTGAAATCGGGGCGTTGCCCGCCTCGGCGATCACTTCATCCGTCTCGGGATCAACGATCAAAGCGCCCACGGGCGTCTCGCCCGCGGCAGCGGCGGCTTGCGCAAGACCCAGTGCTCGCCGCATAAAGCCGGTTTCACGATCCTGCTCGGGCGTCGGTTTCATCGTCGTCATGAGCGGGCCTTACCTCTGGCCTGGAGCGCTGGCAAGTTTTGACCGACACCCCGTCTACCCCCGACACGCCTGAAGAAGAGGGCGGAGAACGCATCGCCAAGGTTCTGGCTCATGCCGGGATTGCGTCGCGGCGCGAGGCCGAACGGCTGATCGAGAAGGGCCGGGTCAGCGTCAATGGCGAGATCCTGCGCACCCCCGCCTTCAAGGTCATGGCGGGCGATGATGTGCGCGTGGACGGCGAGAGCATCGGTCAGCGCCCGCCGACGCGTGTCTGGCGCTATCACAAGCCAGTGGGCCTTCTGACCACGCACAGCGATCCTCAGGGCCGCGACACGGTGTTCCAGACCCTGCCCCAGGATATGGGCCGGGTGATCTCGGTCGGGCGGCTCGACCTCAATTCCGAGGGCCTCTTGCTGCTCACCAATGACGGCGAGCTGGCAAGGGTGCTCGAACTGCCCTCCACCGGCTGGACGCGCCGCTATCGCGTGCGCGCCTATGGCAATGCGTCCGACAAGGCGCTGGCCGAGCTGGAAAACGGCACGGTGGTGGACGGCGTGGTCTATGGCCCCGTCGAAGTCACCGTCGATCGCCGCACCGGCGCGAATGTCTGGCTGACCGTGGGCATCAAGGAAGGCAAGAACCGCGAGGTCAGGAAGGTGCTGCAAAGCGTCGGTCTGACCGTGAACCGGCTGATGCGGGTCGCCTATGGCCCCTTCCAGCTCGGCTCGCTCAAGCGCGGGGAAATCTCTGAAAGCAAGCTCAGCGTCCTGCGCGACCAGCTGGGCAAGCTCTACCCGCTCGACACGGACGGCCTGCCGCTCAAGCCCGGCGAGACCGCCAAGCCCGACACCCGCACCGGCACGGCGAAAGCCAAGCCCAAGGCGAACCGTCCGCATCAGAAATCCGGCGGCAAGCCCAGGGCGGGTCTCGACGCGGATTCCATCATGCCCGCGGGCGGCAAGTCCAAAACCGCCAAGGGCTGGGCGAAAGCCAAACCCAAGGCCAACGAGAAACCCAAATCCTCCAAACGCTCTGACCCCAAGGGCTCAGGCGGCAAGAAGGCTGAAGGCAGAAAAGATGCGGATCGTCGCCGGCGCTCATAAGGGCCGCGCCATCACCGCCCCCAAGGGCGACAAGACCCGGCCCACCACCGACCGCGTGCGCGAAAGCGTCTTCAACAAGCTCACCCACGCCCAATGGGGCGTGGAGCTTGAGGGCTTGCGCGTGATGGATCTGTTCGCCGGTTCGGGCGCTCTGGGCCTGGAAGCGATCAGCCGCGGCGCGAGCTTTGCCCTGTTTGTGGAGACCGATCCCGCCGCCCGCGGCGCCATCCGCACCAATGTGGACGCGTTGCAGCTGTTTGGCTGCACCAAGCTGCACCGGCGCAGCGCGACCGATCTCGGCCCAAAGCCCGCCAATATGGGCACGCCCTTTGATCTCGTGTTCCTCGATCCGCCCTACGCGCAAGGGCTGGGCGACACCGCCCTCGCCCGCCTGGTGGAGGGCGCGTGGGTGAAGGACGACGCCATCGCCGTGCTGGAAGAGCGCAAGGGCGTCGAGGTCACCGCCAAGGGCTGGGAGCTTCTGGACACGCTGGAAGCGGGCGACACGGTGGTGCGGTTCTTCAGGCGGATCCCATCCTGAATTCCCAGGCGAGCGCAGCGAAGACCCGGGACCTCCCTCCGCCTAAAGCGCCCTATCCTGATGGAGACCCCGGCTCTGCGCTGCGCTTGGCCGGGGTTTCAGCGCTGGAAAGCCTAAACCCCCAGCCTCTCCCGCGCGGTCACGCTGTCAGCGCGTCCAGCCCATCAAACTTCAATTCGGGGCGGATCAGGCCGAAACGCAATTGTGAGTGAGCAATTGGCATCCGGCGCGATGTCCGCAATATCAATCGTGAAATGCTTACCCGGAACCTGCACATCCGCCAGCTCCAACACTCTCCATGCCAGACTAAGCAATGCGGCACGATTCCCGGAAAGTACAACCTCATTACCTTCTAGACTTAAATCGCAATACAAACCTTCTTCTTGATCTAGATTTCGAGAAATTAGTTTTACATTTTCATGAATCTCTGAAATTCGACAACTTTGAAATTCGTTATTCATAAAAACCTCACTTTAGATACCTAACCAGTCTTTCAGAGCTCAAGTGAGCTGCATAACAAGATCATAGTCAGCTCTAAGGAATTAAACCCCCAGAATCTCCCGCGCCGTGGCGCTGTCCGCCGCGATCTGCGCCTTCAACGCATCCAGCCCGTCAAACTTCTGCTCAGGGCGGATGAAGTCGATCAGCTCGACCTCCAGCACCTGCCCGTAAAGATCACCCGAGAAGTCAAACAGGTGCGCTTCCAGCCGCGCCTCGGTCCCGTTCACGGTCGGGCGGGAGCCCAGATTGGCGACGCCGGGGACAGTCCGCCCTGACGGCAGATGCGCGCGCACGGCATAGACGCCGAATTTCGGCCGCAGATACTCCCCCAGCGCAATATTCGCTGTCGGAAAGCCCAGGAGGCGCCCGCGCTGATCGCCCTGGGACACTTCGCCTTCGATGGCGAAGGGACGATCGAGCAGCGCCGCTGCGGTCTTCACATCGCCCTCACGCAGGGCATTGCGCACATTGGTCGAGGAAATCTTGCCCGAGGCGTCCTCAAGATTGACCGCATCGGCGATCTTCACCGCCACGCCATATCGTTCGCCCAGCGTCTTGAGCGCCTCGGCGTCGCCCGCCCGGTCCTTGCCGAAACAGAAATCCGCGCCCGTCACCACGCCCTTCAGGCCCAGCCCGTCCGCCAGCACGTCGCGGACAAAGACCTCCGGCGTCATCGCCGCCATGTCCCTTGAAAACGGGATGTGAAACACGGCTTCCGCGCCGGCCGCCTTCAGGGCGCGCACGCGCTGGCTGTCGCTCATCAACAGGAAGGGCGGCGCGTCGGGAGCGAACACCTGGCGCGGATGCGGGGCGAACACCGCCGCCGCACACGGGGCGTCGAGGCTTTTTGCGAAGGCGCAGGCGGTCTCGATCACGGCCCTGTGGCCGCGATGCACGCCGTCAAAATTGCCCAGCGCCGCCACACAGCCGCGCGACAGGTCGGGCAGGTCGGAATAGCCGTGATAGACCGCCACGCCTTACGCCGTGCTCTTGCGGCGCTTGCGAACGATGACTTCAGCGTCGGCTTCCATGCAGGTCTGGCCCTCCACCTCGCACACGCAGGCGAGTTTCACGCGCCGCGCCTTGACGTCAACGTCTGTGACCGTGGCGCGCGCAATGACGGTATCGCCGATCCGGACGGGACGTTCAAACCGCATGGTCATGCCCGCGAACACCGCGCCAGGCCCCGGCAGATGATTGCCCAGCACGCAGGAAATGAAGCTCGCCACCAGCGCGCCATGGGCGATCCGTCCGCGGAAGGGCGAGCGCGCGGCATAGGCCTCGTCCATGTGCAGCGGGTTGAAATCGCCCGACACCTCGGCGAACTGCCGCACCGTGTTCTCATCGACCAGCCGGGTGATCTCAGCGGTTTGACCCACTTCCAGTTCGGTGATGCCGAAGCCTTCAAATTCACTCATGGTGTAACCGCCTTTCCTGTTGCGGCGCGTGTTTAACCGAATTTTGACCGCGCTTGTCTACAGTCTCGTTCGTACGGAGCCCTTAAAGTGGAGCTTTTAAGGGGTCCTTATGGTCGTTAATTGGATGGAGGAAGGGTCATGGCGGTCGAAATGACGATGCCGATCCTGGTGGTGGACGATTACAAAACCATGGTTCGCATTATCAAGAACCTGCTCAAGCAGATCGGGTTCGAGAATGTGGACGAGGCTTCGGACGGGACCGAAGCGTTCGAGAAGATGAAGAAGAAGAAATATGGTCTGGTCATCTCTGACTGGAACATGGAGCCGATGACCGGTTACGAGCTGCTGCAGAAAGTGCGGGCGGACGAATCGACCAAGGCGACCCCCTTCATCATGGTCACGGCGGAATCCAAGACCGAGAACGTGATCGCGGCGAAAAAGGCGGGTGTGAACAATTACATCGTCAAGCCGTTCAACGCCGGCACGCTGAAAGCCAAGATGACCGCCGTCATCGGCGAGTTCTAGGCCGGGAGAGCCCGCGCCGCCCCTATGGCTAACGGCTCATTAGGGACGGTCCGATGTAATTCCCGCAAGGGCTGGATTGAAAGGAAGACCGACATGCCTGCCGCAGAAGTCGCCGCACGCGTACGCCAGTCTCTGGAGTCGGTAAAGGTTTCCGATCTCGAAAACGTGCAGCTGATCGAGGTGTTGCGCATGGCGCAGCAGCTCACCGACACCATGCAGATGTTTTTCGGGTCGCTGGACAAGTCGATCCACGCCGAATTCAACTCCATCGCCGAGTACATCGCGAAAACCCGTGATGAAATCGCCCATCTGCGCCCCAACGACATCCGCGAATCCCGGCTTCCGGGCGCGGGCGCCGAACTGGAAGCGCTGATCGCCGACACCGAACGGGCGACCGAGACCATCATGAGCGAGGCTGAAGCGCTCATGATCAGCGAGACCGACGATCTGGACGCCTACAAGATGGAAGTCAGCGACGCGATGACGAAGATCATCGAGGCGTGCTCCTTCCAGGACCTCACCGGTCAGCGCGTGTCCAAGGTGGTCAGCTCGCTCAAGCATATCGAGGAGCGCGTGGCCCGCTTCGCTCAGACCATGGGCGTGAACGACGCCGAAGCCACGGCCAACGAGAAGGCCGAGGAAGAACGCAAGGCCAAGCTCCACCTCAACGGTCCCGCCATTGGCGGCCCGGAGACGGACCAGACCAATGTGGACGACCTGCTGGCGATGGATCAGGACGCGATCGACGCCCTGTTCGACTAGGAGCTTTTCCAACAAAAGTGGGAACCGGTTTTGTGGTTCGGAAAAGCGACCAGAAACAGACCTTCATGCACTCCCCCTGAGCGCATGCAAAACGCCCCGCCGGATCCCGGCGGGGCGTTTTACTTTTGATATAACGAGGCAGGCGCTTTTTCAGTAAAAGTGGGGACCGGTTTTACCGTTCGAAAAAGCGCCCCGCAAAAAACCGCCTAAGCTGCATCCAGCTTGCGGCCCGAGCCTTCCTCGACGCTGACCACGTCATTGTTCTCGTCCAGCAGCACGACCGTGGGGACGAACTGGCGCGCTTCTTCCGCCGCCATGCCCGCATAGGCCACCACGATGATGCGGTCGCCCGGCTGCGCCAGGCGCGCTGCGGCGCCATTGATCCCGAACATCTTCGAGCCGCGCGGGGCCGAGATGGCGTAGGTCGTGAAGCGCTGGCCATTGTTGATGTTCAGGACATCCACCTGCTCATTGACCAGAATGCCCGCCGCATCCAGCAGGTCCTGGTCGATGGAGATGGAGCCTTCATAGTGAAGGTCCGCCTGCGTCACCGCCGCGCGGTGAAGCTTGGTCTTCATCATGGTGAGTTGCATTCCGCCCTCGTCATGAACATGAGTGTGCTGCAGTGCGATATACTCCATCGCGCCGGAAAAAACACCCGTTTCGCACTGACAAGTTTGTCATATGGCGATTAAGGGGGCGTTGGTGAAGGGGGTAGGGGGGACTAACCGCTCAATCCCGAAGGCGGACATTTCGGGACGCATACCGAGATTGAAATCAATACGGTCGATAGCCTCTGGCGAATTGCTGAATGAGCGTCCCTGAAACGTTCGTATATGAGACATTCAGGCTAGTAGCACCATGCTGTATCATCGGCACTTGTAGCGGCTCAACATCTCTATAAAGTTCATCGCACTGAATTTATTATATTTTTCGCCCTTCGCGTTAGGACGTTTATAGGCTATAAAAATAAACCAGATCGGAACGAGAACAACCCACCCTAAGCACCTGTTCTGATATGATTTTTGACGTTTATCGGATCGAATCATGAAGTCACTGCCGAAAACTCCGAATGTCGATGAACTGATGGCTGAAAAGCTCAAGGACATGCCCGTCGAGAAGCTTAAGAAGCTGTTCTCAATCCGCATAGACATGCCTGGTGGAGTTTATCCACACTACGAAAAGCTAAAGCGAATGCCTCCGCCACAAGGTCTAACACCGGAGGAGCACTGGATGGGCGTAAAGAACGCCAGACAGAGCGCTAGACGTAACGTCGATCTTTTTCAGAAAGATGGGAGCCGCTTTTGGTTCACTGAACCTAGTTGCGTTCGAGCGCGCCTCTCAAGGCTAGATAAACGCGCAGCAGGCTCCATCGCCACAGATGGCTACGAACTCAATAGAAACGAACAGGAGCGCTATTTCGCTAGGTCGCTAATCGAAGAACCTTTTTCAAGTTCTGTGCTCGAAGGTGCCGCCACCACACGTCAAATTGCAAAGGAGATGATTGAAGCAGAGCGCCTGCCAAGAACTAAGGACGAGCGTATGGTGCTCAATAACTATCGGGCAATGCGCTACGTAAAAAGCATTGTAAATCAAAAACTCACACCCAAAATCATTTTAGATATTCATCGTATCGTTTGCGATGGAACGATGGATGATGGTGCGAAATGTGGGGTTTTTCGATGCAATGAAGACCAAGTTACAGTTCAAGATGAATTGAGTGGGGAAATACTACATTATCCGCCTGATGCATCACAATTGCCGGACCGAATCCAAGAAATATGTGACTTCGCGAACACAGACGATTCGGATGAAAACTTCATCCATCCACTCATACGTGGAATAATAATTCATTTTATGATCGGCTATGATCACCCATTCGTAGATGGCAATGGTAGAACTGCTCGCGCATTATTTTATTGGTATGTCGTTAAAAATGGGTATTGGATTCTTGAGTATGTCTCCATTTCAAAAACAATAATGAAGGCGCCAAGCAAATATGGTAAAGCGTACCTTCAAACAGAGAGCGATTATGGAGACTTAACTTATTTTATTATGCACCAACTTGACGTTCTTGAAGACGCGCTAAAAGATCTTTTTGAATACGTTAAACTTCGCAAAAGCAAGCTGGATGCTTTTGCGCATGCATTAAATGACCAATCCATCAATCATAGGCAATCATTTGTCCTTAACGAGGCTGCTCGAAACCGTATCCGATACATAACTATCGCTCAGCACGAAAAAACTCACAATGTCGCCTATCTAACAGCGAGAAAGGATTTAGAAGAGCTTGTTTCTGCTGGGTATTTTAAAAAGAGAAAAGATGGTCGCGAAAACGTATATATTCCCTCTCCCGGTCTCTTGGAGAGGCTAACCTCAAGCTCAAAATAATGAGATCAGGTTCGAGCTACGTATGTAATATTCTGGGCTTATCGACATGACGCTGTTGGTCGCGCGACTATCCGCCAATCAAGCTCAACGCTGCTCCTAAGCGTCTATCTGATCAGGCCTGAGCACCCAAAAGCGAACTTATCTCGTCTAGTTACCAGTGGAGTGTCATCGCTATAAAGCTCGTGCCACACAGCGGCCGGGCACCCCATCAAGCCATTGATTTTTATAACTTGATAGGTTTGTAGCGGTGAGACTGGGACTGTTGAAAAGAGTGCACCCAGCCTCTCGGCCTTCGGGCTTGACCCGGAGGCCCATGCGGCGGCTCGGCTAGGTATGGGTCCCCGGATCAAGTCCGAGGACCGAGGTATTCTTCCCTTCCCCGGCCCCCAATCGAGTTGAGGGTAAACTCCGTCCAGGGTCCAGAGCCGGGTGCGCGGCCCTGGATGATCTCCGGGCCCCGGCCTTCGTCAGGATGACGATCTCTAAAGGCTCAATACTGTCATCCCCCGCTTAATGCGGGGGATCCATGCCGGTCGGTTGGATCAAAGGTCACGGCATGGGTTCGCCGGATAAACCGGCGAATGACATGGATATGTGAGTGAAACCCCGGCCAAGCGTAGCGCAGAGCCGGGGCCTCCATCAGGATAAAGCGCCTTACGCGGAGAGAGGTCCCGGGTCATCGCTTTGCTCGCCCGGGAATTCAGCTCTCAAGTTTTAACTCATCCCCCTCCCCCGCAACCGCGCCTAGACTCCGCCCGGTTCTTTCTCAGGGTTGGTAGGTAAAGGCGAGGCGGCGCGACTCCGGTATCGGAGTCGCGCGAGTCCTGAGAGCCCGGATGAGAGCCGAATGGTAGTCGTAGTAGGAGGAGTCACCCCGATGCGACTCGCACGGGGGATAAGTCCGCGCGGTCGGGCCTATTTGGGGTGTTTGCCGCGCCAGGCTTCCATGGACAGGGAGATGGCGAAGGTTTCGCGGTATTTCGGGCTGCCGGCGGGGCGCGGCGGCTGTTCGCGGGTCAATTCCATGATCTCGGCGAGCTTGTTGTGCGCGGCGCCCGCCTGCCCCGCGCCGATATAGGCGTGCAGTTCGACCAGGGCGTTGGCCAGCGGGTCATGGGCGCGGATGACGAAATAGGGTTCGTCCTCGGCAAGATCCGGCAGGCAGTCATACTGGCTGGGATTGGCTTTCGAGCCGAGCGGGGCGGTGGTCATGGCGAGCTCCTTGGCAGGCGGGGCGCGAATCGGAGGATCGCGCTTTGGCGAAGACTAGCAAACTGGGGCGCGGACGCATCGCCCAACTGAAGCGGCAAGCTGCGCCCCTTCGCCTCGGGGCGGACAGGGTCGCGCCTCAAAATCGCCTCACGCGCTTCAAGACTGGTTCAGGTTCGCCCTGCGCATGATAGGGTGAAACCGGGCCAATACGAGGGGATGACCATGTGGCGTGAAGCGGGATTACTACTGGCCGCAGGCCTTGTGCTGACAGGCTGTGGCGAAGATGCGAGCCGGCCCGTCTCGGGCGGCGCCTCCACCGAATACGCGATCAGGGAGGCCGCCCCCGAACCGGCGCCGCCGCCCCCCGCCTCCCGGATGCGCGCCAGCGCGGACGAGATCACGGTCTCGGGCAGCCGGGTCCAGCGCCCTGACGGCGCTACGGAGGCGGCTCAAGGGCCGCTGCTGGCCTATACCTACCAGACCAGCCTCGAGCTGCCCGCCGACATTCTAGGCGGCGCCCATGCCGCCCATGTGGAGGCCTGCCAGAACGCCGGGCCCGCCACCTGTCAGGTGATCCGCGCCCAGGTCAACAATGCCGACGGCCCGCGCCCCAGCGCCTATCTGCAATTGCGCGCCGCGCCGGACTGGATCGTCGAATTCCGCGCCGGGCTTGAAACCGAGGCCGAAGAGCTGGGCGGCCAGGTTCTCTCTGACCAGACCTCGGTCGAGGATCTGACCACGCGCATTGTCGACACCGCCGCCCGCGTTCAGGCCCAGACCACCCTGCGCGACCGGCTGCAGCAGCTGCTGGAAACCCGTGACGGGGATCTGTCTGACCTCTTGGCCGTCGAGCGGGAACTGGCGAATGTGCAGGCGGATCTCGACGCGCAGGCCAGCGTGCTCGCCGCCCTGCGCCAGCGCGTGGACACCTCCCTGCTGACGCTGAACTATCAGGCCGAGCGCCAGGTGGTGGAGCCCGAAACCTTCAACCCGATCGGTCGCGCGTTCAAGGAGATGGGCGATGTCTTCGCCGAATCCGTGGCCAGCCTGATCCTGTTCCTCGCCGGCGCCCTGCCCTGGCTGGTGATCGCGGTGCCGGTGATCTCCGGCGTCATCATCGGCTTCCGCCGCCTGCTGCGTCGGAAGAAAGCCGCCGGCTAGACCGACAGGTGCAGCACCATCTGCCGGACATGCGGCCGGTCGCGATGCTCGAACAGATAGAGCCCCTGCCAGGTTCCGAGCATCAACCGGCCGCCGCTGACCGGCACGCCCACCGAAGACGCGGTCAGGGCGGACCTGATATGGGCGGGCATGTCGTCAGGCCCCTCGGTGGTGTGGCTCAGCCAGCTCATGGACGGCTCGTCAGACCGCGGAACCAGACGCGAGAAGAATGCCTGCAGATCGCGCTGTACATCCGGGTCCGCGTTCTCCTGGATCACCACCGACGCCGAGGTATGGCGCACGAAACAGGTCAGAAGCGCTTCGTCCGCGCCGGACGCCGCCACAAAGCGCTGCGCCTCGCGCGTGAATTCGTAAAGCCCCGGCCCGCGGGTCTCGATCTCAAGCGTGTGCTGAGCCATACGTGCAGCCTCTATTCGGTTTCACCATTCCGTGTATCGACCGACCGCCTGAAATCTGAAACAGTCCGGCCGCACACAGACAATCGAGGGTCATCATGCGCGATCAGGTTCGGGATTATTACGGCGATGTGCTGCAGTCGAGCGGCGATCTGAAATCGGACGCCTGCTGCGAGATCTCCACCCCGGAACCGCATATCCTCGAGGCTCTGACACACATCCACCCCGAGGTCGCCAGCAAGTATTATGGCTGCGGTCTGATCGCCCCCGAAGGCCTTGCGGGAAAACGCATTCTCGATCTGGGCTGCGGCACGGGCCGGGACGTGTTCCTGCTAGCGCAGCTCGTGGGCGAGACGGGCGAGGTCGTCGGCGTCGACATGACCGACAATCAGCTCAAGGTCGCGCTTGAGCATGAAGCCTGGCACGCCGAGCGCTTCGGCTACGCCAAGCCCAATACCCGCTTCCTCAAGGGCTATATCGAGGAGCTCGATCAGCTCGATCTCGAACCGTCGAGCTTTGATCTCGTGATCTCCAATTGCGTGATCAACCTCTCCACCGACAAGCCTGCCGTGTTTAACGGCGTTCGCCATCTGCTGAAGCCCGATGGCGTGATGCATTTCGCCGATGTCTATGCCGAGCGCGAAGTGCCCGCCGAGCTGCGCACAGACCCGATCCTGTACGGAGAATGCCTGGCGGGCGCGCTGGCCTGGACCGACTTCCTTACCATCGCCAGGGAGAGCGGTTTTGAGGCGCCCGATCTCGTCGATCACCGCCCGCTGGCGATCACCGATGAGGCGCTGATCGCGAAGCTCGACGGCCTCAAATTCATCTCCGCCACGGTGGAGCTGAGCCCGGCCGGCGCCAGCAGCGCCTGCTGCAAGACAACCGGCAATCCATTCGAGCTCCCCTCCCCGCACGCGCCGTCCAGCGGCACGTGCTGCGGCTAGAGCGCTAGCGCCAGCAGGTCAGACCGTCTTCGGGCACGTCCATCCCTGCGGCATGGCCCGCCGCCCAGGCGATGGCCATGGGGGAAACCAACCCTTCCCCATCCTCGCGATTGGTCAGCACGATCACCGACTGCCCCGACGTCATGTCGCGCACATAGGCCGTGCCCGAATAGCCGGCATGGCTGGTGATCTGATGGCCGTTGACGTCGTGGCTCCACCAGCCGCGGGCATAGCCCCAGCGCTCGCAGCTATCGCCTGCATCAAAGGCGCGCTGGATTTCGGCGGCCTGCACGATCACGTCAGGATCAAGCACCTGCGGATCATCCAGCTCCGCCTCCCAGATCATGAGATCCTGAAGCGAGGAGGTGACGCCGAAATGCGACGTCAGGCCGAACTGCCAGACCCGGCGATTGCGCGCCAGCTCACCCTCATAAACGCCATAGCCTTCCGCGCGATGGGGCACGATGGCGGACTGATCGAGCATGCGTGTCTGGCTCATGCCCAGCGGCGCCCAGAAACGCTGACGCAGGGCGGCTTCAAAAGACTGGCGTGTCACCTCTTCGATCACGAGTCCGAGCAGGAAATAGCCCTGATCCGAATAGCCCCAATCGGTCCCCGGTTCCGATTCCATCGGGGTCGACCTGGCAGACGCCAGCATGTCCTCGGTGCTGTAGGCGATCTGGAACTCACCGTCGGGCCGCGCCTCAAATCGATGCGCCAGCCCGGCCATATGGCTCAGGAGCTGATTGATCGTGATGGCGGACCAGGCCTCCGGCGTGTCTTCGACATAGCGCGAAAGCGGATCATCGAGCGACAGATGCCCCTCCTCAGCCAGGCTGAGCACCATCAGCGCCGTCATATGCTTAGTCAATGAGGCCAGCTCGAACACGTTGTCAGCGCGAGCGGGCGCGGCGTGCTCAAGGCTCGCAAAGCCATATTCGCCCACATGCACGGGCGCGCCCTGATCGAGCACCGCCACAACAACGCCTGGAAACCGCCCCGCCTCCATGATCGGCGCGACGGCGTCGTCCACAGCGTCCAGATGCGGCGTCGCCCGCTCCTGCGCGGTAGCCGGCAGAGCCGTCAGCGTAAGCATCATCAAAGCGGTTTTGAGCATGAATCCCCCAGTCGCGCTCAGCGTATCGGGTAATCGCCCCACACCCAAATGACAGTCCATCAAGGTCTGAAAACGTAGTCAGAGCCCGTTGAGCTCCCAGCGGCGCACAGGCTTGGCGTAACCGCCCGAGCTTTCATAGAGCGCCTCGGCGGCCTCGGTTTCAGAACTGGTCCACATCAGGAAGGTCGCCGGGCTCTCGCGCACATCCTCGACGACGGCTTCAAACAGGGCACGCCCGGCGCCCTCGCCGCGACCGGCCTTGCCGACGCAAACCTCGGCCAGCCAGGCGCCGGCGCCGCCATGTCCGCTATCGTAATAGGCATGCCACACCGCATAGCCAATGGGTTCGCCATCAGCCGGCACGGCCACCAGCACATGAAAGCTCGCATCCTGACCGAACAGCGTGCTCTTGATGTTTTCTGGCGTGCAGTGCTCGGTGGAGTCCCCCACCACCTCATTGAGTTCTCGCGACAGACGGGCGATGGCCGCAGCATCCTTGGGGCGCGCTGCGCGGACGGTCAGGTCTGACTGGCTCATGGTATCTCCTGTATTGGGACGGGATAGGCCCGGTTATTCGCTGGGCGCGTCCTCTGAAAGCAGGTCGCCCGACTTGCCCTCTCGACGCTCTTCCTCGACGCGCTCGGCCAGCGAAGTGTCCGGCGCCACGTCCGTAGCGTCTGCAAGCTCGGGTTTTGCCGGCGCTGAGGGCGGCTTCGCCGTCCTCGCGGGCGTTTTTACTGACGGGGACGCCGACGGTAGGGCGCCGCTATCAATGCGCAGGCGATAGGTGGGGTCTGGCAAGGTGAAGCCCGCCGCGTCGAGCGCCGCTTTCACGGTCGCGATCGCGACCGAGCGCGACTTCATGAAGTCGGACTGTGTCTGGTCGATCCAGCCGGCGAAGAACAGGTTGATCGTGGAATCCCCCACCTCGCGAATGCCCGCGGACGGGTCGGGTTCGGTCATCACGAAAGTCAGTGATTTCAGCGCGCCCAACCCCGTCTCAATCGCCGACAACGGATCGTCTTCGGGGTCCACGCCCAGCACAAAGTCAAAACGGCGTTCGGGGTTGCGGGTGTAGTTGAGAATGACCGCCTTGAACACCAGGGCATTGGGAAGGCGCAGATGATTGCCTTCAAGCGTCATGAGGACGGTTGCGCGGGAGGTCAGCCGGATCACCCGCCCCTCCTGGCCGTCGATGACCACATGATCATTGGGACGGAAAGGCTGGCGCACCGACAGCATGATCGAGGCGATATAGTTCTCGATGGTGTCCTTGACGGCAAAGCCGACCGCCAACCCGATCACGCCCGCCGCCCCCAACAGCGCGCCCAGGAACGCCGTTGCGTCCAGCAGGTTCAGGGCCGAGACCAATCCGAACACCACAAACAGACCAAACACCGTCGAGCCCACAAGCTCGGCGACGAAGCGATTGGGCGTCAGAACGCGCCACAGGCCATCCCAGCGGCTCAGCAGCCAGCCCAGAAGGCTCAACGCCATGAACACCAGCACCGCGAGCGCCAGGAGCGGCAGTACGCGCACCAGGTCCTGCACCGTCGTTTCCAGCTCGCCCACGGCCGGCGCGACGCGTGTAGCGACAGAGACGTCCCGGCCGATCCGGTTCTCCACCGTCACCACGCCTTCAACGCGCAGCGCCAGCGTCTCCGCGCGGTTGGCCGCATCCGCGGTCACGGTCTGCCCGGTCAGGGTGACGACCCCGGCCTCAACGGTGATCTCGACCGCGGACAGGGTATCGATCTCGCCAAAAATAGTCGCGATGCGTTGGGCGATGGCGGCGTCCGACGGCGCGTCGGTCTCAAGCGCGATCTCGCCGCCAGCTGGCTCGTCTTCTGTTTGCGCGAATGCAGGCGCTGAACACAGCGCCAAGGCGCTCGCCAGAAGGATCAACAGGGCGAGAGGGCGAAACAGGGTCAGTAGATTCATCCGGCAAGCCTTGCGCAGAGCGCAGGAAAAGGAAAGGCGCTTGCAGACCCAACGCCCCGCCGCGGCGTTGGTTGCGCCCCAACAGCAAAAAGCCCCGCTGTTTCCAGCAGGGCTTTTCGTGTTGACCTGTCGCCAGCGCTCTAGCTGTCGAGGAAGGAGCGCAGCTTGCGGCTGCGGCTCGGGTGCTTGAGCTTTCTGAGGGCCTTGGCTTCGATCTGGCGGATCCGCTCGCGGGTCACCGAGAACTGCTGGCCCACTTCCTCAAGAGTGTGGTCGGTATTCATGCCGATGCCGAAGCGCATGCGCAGCACGCGTTCTTCACGCGGAGTGAGCGAGGCGAGGACCAAAGTGGTGGTTTCACGCAGGTTGGAGTGGATCGCCGCATCGATGGGCAGAACCGCGTTCTTGTCCTCGATGAAATCGCCCAGATGGCTGTCTTCCTCGTCCCCGATCGGGGTTTCGAGGGAGATCGGCTCCTTGGCGATCTTCATCACCTTGCG
>NZ_DJIQ01000067.1:0-135 GCF_002433705.1 Oceanicaulis sp. UBA6590 | reverse complement strand
CTTGCGCACTTTCTCAAGCGGCATGGAGAGCTTTTCCGCCAGCTCTTCCGGGGTCGGCTCGCGGCCGATCTCGTGGAGCATCTGACGGCTGGTGCGCACGATCTTGTTGATCGTCTCGATCATGTGCACCGGAAT
>NZ_DJIQ01000035.1:0-18267 GCF_002433705.1 Oceanicaulis sp. UBA6590 | reverse complement strand
GGTGATACGGCGATGGATGGCGGCTGTCAACGGGGATGGCGCCGTTGATCTGCACATCAGCCGCACACCATCGCAGGGCGGCCTTTTACAGACGCTTCCGGCGGGGGCGAGATCACTGCGCCGCATGGACAGGAGGCCCCGTTTTGGTCTATCGCCCTATCAAACCTAACTTACATGTCGCACGCAGCTTCGCGCGCGAGCCTTTCAGGGGCGGACCATGACTCTTCGCAATGAAATGATCACCGTTTTCGGCGCTTCGGGCTTCATCGGCCGGTATGTGGTGCGTGAACTGGCCAAGGCCGGCTACCGGGTGCGCGCCGCGACCCGCCGCCCGCATCTCGCCCATGAGCTCAAACCCATGGGCGTTGTGGGCCAGGTCCAGCTGATGCAGGCCAATCTGCGCAATGAGGACTCCGTGCGCCGCGCCGTGGATGGCGCGCATGCGGTGGTCAATCTCGTGGGCATCCTGTCTGAGAGCGGCAAGCAGAACTTCCAGTCCCTGCAGGCGGACGGCGCGGGCCTGGTCGCCAAATGCGCGGCCGAGGCGGGCATCACCAATTTCGTGCAAATCTCGGCCATTGGCGCGGATGAGGACAGCAAGTCCGAATACGCCCGCACCAAGGCGGCTGGCGAGAAGGCGGTGCGTGAGCACATCCCCTCCGCCGTGATCCTGCGCCCCTCCATCGTCTTCGGCATGGAAGACGGCTTCTTCAACAAGTTCGGCTCCATGGCGCGCTTTGTTCCGGCCCTGCCGCTGATCGGCGGCGGCCAGACCCGCTTCCAGCCGATCTTCGCCGGCGATGTGGCCGAATGCGTGCTGAAAGCCGTGGACGCGCCGTCCAAATTTGCGGGCCGCACCTATGAGCTGGGCGGCCCGAGCACCTACAGCTTCAAGGAGCTGATGGAATTCATCCTGACCACCATCCGTCGCAAGCGCCTGCTGGTTCCCGTGCCCTTCTTCGCCGCCTATCCGCTGGGCATGGTCGGCGAGATCCTGGGCGCGCTGCCCTTCGTGCAGCCCTTCCTGACCCGCGATCAGGTGACCTTGCTGAAATCGGACAATGTGGTCGGCGAGACCGATGAGGATCTGGGCGAGACCGCCGATTTCGACATCGACCCTGAAACGGTCGAAGCGATCACCCCGACCTATCTGGCGCGCTATCGCAAGGGCGGCCAGTTCTCCGAAGACCCGGAACTGATTTCATAATGGCGGATACCGAACGCAAGTTTCCCGGCTGGCGCGGCACGACCATCCTGAGCGTGCGCAAGAACGGCAAGGTGGTTCTGGCGGGCGACGGCCAGGTCTCCATCGGCGATACGGTCGTCAAGGCGACCGCCCGCAAGGTGCGCCCCATCGCCAGCGGCAAGGTGATCACCGGCTTCGCCGGCGCCACGGCGGACGCCTTCGCCCTGTTCGAACGCCTGGAAGCCAAGCTCGAGCAATATCCCGACCAGCTGGCGCGCGCCTGTGTGGAGCTGGCCAAGGACTGGCGCACCGATCGCTATATGCGGCGGCTGGAAGCCATGCTGATCGTGGCGGACAAGTCCGAGACCTTCACCCTGACCGGCGCCGGTGATGTGCTGGAGCCCGAAGACGGCGTCGCCGCCATCGGCTCGGGCGGCAATTACGCCCTGTCCGCGGCCCGCGCCCTGCTCGATTACGAGGAAGACGCCGAAGTGATCGCCCGCAAGGCCATGAAGATCGCCAGCGAGATCTGCGTCTATTCCAACGGCAATCTGACCGTCGAGACGCTGGGTTAGAGCCTGGCGCTTTGGGCAGAACTAAAAACCCCGGCCTAGCGCCGGGGTTTTTCGTTACCACAATTGAGAATGAATTCCCGGGCGAGCGTAGCGACGACCCGGGACCTCCATCCACGTTAAGCGCCCTGTTCTGAGGGAGGCCCCGGCTCTGCGCTCCGCTTGGCCGGGGTTTCAGTCCCTACCCCTCGATGACAAACGTCAGGCCGGCATGGTCTGACAGGCGCTTGATCAGGGCGTCGCCCATGGCGGGGGCGGTGGTGTAGACCCCGCCCGGCGTCTCATCGCGGCTCACATCCTTCACCAGCGCCAGCGCGCATTCGGCGATCATCTTCGAGGTCGAGCCATAGCCCGGATCCTTGTCGCCTTTCACAGAGGCGGTGAAGCGCTGGCCATCCGAGGTCTCGCCGGTGAACATGACGTCATAGAAGCCGGTTTCGCGCTCTTCCTTTGACGGGCCTTCGCCCGGCTTGGGCGGATTGTCCTGCATGGAGCGGTCATTGGCGATGGCGTGGGCGAATTGTTCGCCCTTCTCGCCGGGGCCGGTCATGAACATCTCGTCGTAGACAAAGTCCTCGCCATAGGCGTGACCCATCAGGGCGTTGGAGCGATGGACATTCTTGGTGTTGATCGTCGCCATCACGAAGGGCGCGGACCAGGCGTTGAGATCCTCTTCAAAGATCACCTTGGCGCCATGGGGCTGTTTGGGACCTTCAAAATCCTGGCACAGGGAGAACGGGTCTTTCAGCCAGTCGATGATTTGAGGCTGTTTGGCCGCCCGCTTCATGGTCTCGGCGAAGCTCGCTGCGGTGCCGCCGGAGAACGTGCCCTTCATGGCGCGGACCCGGCCCTTGATGCGCGCGAGCGGCTTGCCGGTTGTCTCTTTCACATGCTGCTGCAGGAAGTAGACCCCCAGATCAAAGGGGACGGAGTCAAAGCCGCACGAATGCACGATGCGGGCGCCGGACTGTTTCGCCTTGTCTGAGTACTCCGCGATGATGTCATGCATCCAGGCCGGCTCGCCCGACAGGTCCACATAATCGGTCCCGGTCTCGACGCAGGCTTTCACCAGCGCTTCGCCATAGAGCTGGTAGGGGCCGACCGTTGTGATGACAGCCCGCGTGCGCTCGGCCATGGTCTTGAGCGACGCCGGATCAGACGCGTCCGCCACGATCAGCGGAGTGTCGGACGGCGCGCCGATCTCGTCACGCACGCGCTTGAGCTTGTCCTCGGACCGGCCCGCCATCGCCCACGCGATATCCTTGCCGTATTCGCTGGCGAGATATTCCGCCACCAGACGCCCGGTGAAACCGGTCGCGCCATAGATCACGACGTCAAAGTCTGCGTTCGACATTCGGGTCTCCTCCCTGACTGATTAGTTCACTCATTAAGTGAATGAGGGAAGACGCGCCAGTCCGCAAGAGGCTTCAGGTATCCAGCTCTGTGGCGAACACCATGGCGTCGTCCCGGAACGCCTTGAATTCCAGCGCATTGCCAGCCGGGTCGTGCACGAACATCGTCTTCTGCTCCCCCGCCTTTCCGGCAAAGCGCACATAGGGATCGATGACGAAGGGCGTGCCCGCCCGGCGCAGGCGTTCCGCCAGCGGATCAAACTGGTCCCACTCAAGGATCAGGCCGAAATGGCGCACGGGCACATTCTTGCCGTCCACTGCGCCGGTCCTGGCCTTCTGGCACTCTTCCGGCGCCAGATGGGCGACGATCTGATGGCCCAGGAAATCAAAGTCGATCCAGTGATCGCTCTCGCGCCCCTGCGGGCAGCCCAGCACATCGCCATAGAAACGGCGGGCGGCGTCCAGATCATCAACGGGAAAGGCCAGATGAAAACGGGGACGGGTCATCACACACTCCTCGATCAGGGCCTGCAGTCGCGGGCTTTGTGTTCGGGACGACAAGCCCCTACATGTCTTCTTTCCTTACCACCCAATCGACAAAAAGACATGGGGCGTCATGACTGAGTTTTCTCCGCGCGAAATCGTCCATGAGCTCGATCGCCACATCATCGGCCAGGGCGACGCCAAGAAAGCGGTCGCCATTGCGCTGCGCAACCGCTGGC
Source organism: Oceanicaulis sp. UBA6590 (assembly GCF_002433705.1). NCBI lineage: Bacteria > Pseudomonadati > Pseudomonadota > Alphaproteobacteria > Maricaulales > Maricaulaceae > Oceanicaulis > Oceanicaulis sp. UBA6590. The sequence continues at coordinate 14,435 of NZ_DJIQ01000035.1, read as the reverse complement.
GCCGCAAGCACCTGCCCGAGGGCCTGCGCGAAGAGGTCACGCCGAAGAACATCCTGATGATCGGCCCGACGGGCGTGGGCAAGACCGAGATCTCCCGCCGTCTCGCCAAGCTCGCGGGCGCGCCCTTCCTCAAGGTCGAGGCGACGAAATTCACCGAAGTGGGCTATGTGGGCCGGGATGTGGATTCCATCGCACGGGACCTTGTCGAGGTCGCTATTTCTCTGGTGCGCGAGAAGAAGCGCGAAGAGGTGAAGGCCAAGGCCCATGGCGCCGCCGAGCAACGCGTGCTGGACGCCCTGGTGGGCAAGGACGCCGGCAGCTCAACCCGCGAAGCCTTCCGCAAGAAGCTGCTGTCCGGTGAGCTCGATGACAAGGAAATCGAGATCGAGATCATCGATGACAGCGCCAACCCCTTTCAGGGCATGGACCTGCCCGGCATGGGCTCGATGGGCGTCATCAATCTCGGCGACATGCTGGGCAAGGGCTTTGGCGGGCGTCCCAAGACCCTGCGCACCACGGTGAAAGAAGCCTATGAGCCGCTCATCAACGAGGAGGCGGACAAGCTTCTGGATGAGAACCAGATCCAGTCCGAAGCCATTCGCCTCGCTGAAAACGAAGGCATCGTTTTTCTGGACGAGATCGACAAGGTGTCAGCCCGGGCCGATGCGCGCGGCGCGGATGTCTCTCGCGAGGGCGTGCAGCGCGATCTCTTGCCGTTGATCGAGGGGGCGACGGTCTCCACCAAATATGGTCCGATGAAGACCGACCACGTGCTCTTCATCGCCTCGGGCGCCTTTCATGTGTCCAAGCCGAGCGATCTCTTGCCCGAGCTTCAGGGCCGTCTGCCGATCCGGGTCGAGCTGCAGGCGCTGAACCGTGATGATTTCCGCGCCATCCTGACCGAACCGGAAGCGAGCCTGATCACCCAGTATGTGGCGCTAATGAAGACCGAAGGCTTCGAGCTCAGCTTTGACGACAGCGCGATCGACGCCATCGCCGACTTCGCCGCCGAGGTGAACGCCAGCGTCGAGAATATCGGCGCGCGGCGCTTGCAGACCATTCTGGAGAAGGTGTGCGAGGAGATCAGCTACACCGCGTCTGACCGGTCCGGCGAAAGCCTCGCCATCGACGCCGACTATGTCAGCGACCGTGTGGGCGGGTTGGCGCGCAATTCGGACCTGTCCAAGTTCATCCTGTAAGCGGGTCCGGCGCGGCGCCCCGGCAAGGGTGCGCCGCGCCGAAAAAGGGGATCGACGCGGCGCGTGCTGAAAACGGCGCCGGCCGAAGCCGCACGCTATGAAGCGGGGAGATACACCGTTTCAGCGGACCCCATAGAAGCCTCAACCGAGGTCACCTGGGCAAGGGCGTTTGTATTGAACTTGAGTTCAAAAACGCCTGATCTCAGTGAAAAGTCAGTAATGTAGAAGCGATCCGGCGCCACAGGAACGAGCGGAGCCCCTGACTGACCGCCATTATAGCTCGCCATCAGCTGGCCGTTCTCGCGATAGATCGTGAGGTCAAAGATGAAGGGCGGCGCCGCCATCTGGGCCTGCAGATCGAGCGGGAAGTTCGGATCGAGCGCATACACGCCTTCATAGCGCGCCAGCTGCGCCTCGGTCAGGTCGAGCGCTGGCACGTCCAGCACCGGATTGACCCTCCAGCCCATCACATCATTCATCGCATTGCGGATTTCCACCGCCAGATCCATGCCGTTCGCGCCATTGGTCAGCACGACCAGGCCGTCGCCCGTCGCCAGATGGCCCTCCATCCAGGCGCGATAGGAATTGTTGGTCCCGCCATGATGGAAGATGAAATGTTCGCCCCGCCCTTCCAGACGCGGGCCCAGGCCATGCTCGGACGGGGAGACCCGCGTCATCATCTCCTGACCCAGAACCGGGTGCAGATAGGCGCTCTGACCGCGATAGGCGTTGATCATCTCCGCCGTCATGCGCCCGAGATCATTCGCGCTGGTCCACAGGCCCGACGCTGCCCTTTCCGGAAAGGCTTCATAGCCGCGCGGCAGAGCCGTCGGCGCGCCCTCGCGGTCATGAGCTTTGGCGATATTTCCATGATCTTCGGGCAGAGGATTGGCGAAGCTCGACCGGGTCATGCCCAGCGGCTCGAACAGGGCCTGTTCGGCGCTGTGCTCGAAGCCCAGGCCAGTCGCCTGAACGATCAGACCTTCCAGCAGGGTGTAGCCGCCGCCCGAATAGCGATAACTCGATCCCGGCAGGGCCTCCACGCGCAAGGGATCATGATCAGCCGGCGCCGCGCCATTCAGGGTCTGTTCGCGCGTCGGCAGGGCTTCGCCGGGCAGGAAATCCGCAAAGCCGTGCAGATTCAGCCCGCCTGTATGAGAGAGCAGCATGCGCACCGTCAGCGGCGCGTCGGCATGGGGCGAGTTCGCTTCGGGCGCCCAATAGGGCAGGACATGGCTGATATCGGCATCAAGATCGAGCGCGCCGGACTGAATCAGATTCAGGGTCATGAGGGCGGTCGCCATCTTGCTGACCGAGCCCGCCGAAAACACCGTGTCCGCGGTCACGGGCGCCTCTGACCCGGCCTGCAATACGCCATACCCCCGCGCGAAGACCACGCGGCCATCCTCGATGACCGCCACGGCCACCCCCGGCACGCCATAATGAGCCATTCGCTCTTCCAGCGTGTAGCGCTCGACAACGCCATCATAAGAGAAGCGGCCACGCAGGTTTTCCGTGAAGCTCTCAGGGTTTGCCGCACTGAGCGCCGAAGCGGGCTGGCAGGCGGACAGGATCGGCGTTGAAACCAGCGCTGCGGCGCCCAAGGTCAGGGCCGACAGGGCAGGGTTGAAGCGGAATCCAAGCACAGGGGTCTCCTTTCCATCAATCGACGGATCACCAGAAAAGTTGATTATTGTTGTTTTTAGAGTGGGTTAGTTCGTCTCAGGCGGATGGTGACTTGCGCCTCGCTCCAAGAGCCAGTCCGTCATCGCCGCCTGCTCATGACGGACGGCTTCGCTGAGCGGGGAACGATAGGGTCCGCCGATGTCGCCGGACGCCGCCGGGACCGTCAGGGACACATCCGCCCCCGCGATCACCAGCAACTGGGCCGCGCCGATCTGTCCGGCCGCCGCCGCATTGATCAGCGGCGTCTCATCGCTCGGCACATAACCGTTCGGGTCCGCGCCCGAGATCAGAAGCCGGGAGATCACCTCGAGATGACCGCCTCGGGCTGCATTGATCAGCGGGGAGCCATTCTGCGGGGCGGCGAGATCGATTTGCGCGCCCGCCTCCAGCAGCAGATCGACCACCTCAAGGCTGCCCGCTCGCGCGGCCACGATCAGGGCGGTGCCGGACTGTCGGGTCACAAGATCAGGATCTGCGCCGGCTTCCAGCAGCAAGGCGACCATGGCGGGGTCAGACCGACGGCTCGCCTCGATCAACGCCGTGCCATCGGTCGGCCAGATGCGGTTCACATCCGCGCCGCGCTCAAGCCGGGACTCGAGCAAGGCGATGTCGCCCTCACGCACGGCCTGGATCAGGCGCGATTCCACCAGATCGAAGGCGCCCACGCGAGGGGTGAGAACAATCGCCAGAACCAGTAGGACCGGCAGGGCCATCATCATGTTCAGGAAGGAGCGTTGCACGGAGCCCGTGCGCACTTGAGCCAAAGCGTTCACACGGAACCTCAATTCGGATTTTCGCGGCGCTTGCGCCGCCAGGGTCAGGGGACGCGCCAGAACCGCCTTCCGCGCGGCGTCGAGCAGGGCATGGGCCAGCACCAGCGGCTTGCCCTGGGTGCGCGCGGCGGCTTCATCACACAGCGCTTCACGCATGCTGCGCACATGGCGGTTGAGATGATGCACGCCCGGCGCCCACCAGAACACACAGGCGATCAGACGCTGGGCGAGTCCGGTCAGGGCGTCATGACGACGGATATGGGCGATCTCGTGCTCAAGCACGGCCTGACCGGCCTCATCAAAGCGGAAGTCTTCAGGAATCAGGATCACCGAGCGGACGAACCCCGCCACCATGGGAGACAGCACGTCCCGGCTCTGGCGCAAGGCGACGCGGCGCGACAGGGCGAGATCGGTCGTCACAGGCGTCGCACGCGTTGTCAGCCGGTTGAGATTCCACAGATCCCGACCCAGAGCCAGACCCGCCCAGACCAGTCCGATCATCCAGGCAAACACCAGCACAAAGCCCAGCCCTGTGAGGAGATGAGGCAAGGCCAGAGCCTGATCCTGCATCGCCAATTCCCGGGCGGGCAGAGCCGCGAGGGTTTCGGGCGAGATCACAGGCACAGGCGCAACCGCGCCCGGGCTGACGCTCAGCCCTTCAGCGGGCTTGCCGGAGGCGGGCATCAGGGCGATCACGAAGATCGCCGGCACGGTGTACAGCAACGCCAGAGCCAGATCATGACGCTCGCGAATGCGGGTTTGCGGCGCGATCCGGTCAAGCACCAGCGTCGCCAGAGCAAAGACGGTCGAGCCAATCAGCACGAACAGGGCGGCCTGGAACAAAGCGGTGATCATGTCTCGCCGCCTTTCTCCTGGCTCTGCCGGAGCAGTTCGGCGCGCAGGGCGTCGATATCATCGAGCGTCAGCGCCTCGTCTTCAATCAGGTGCTGGGCGAGGCGCTGGGGCGAGCCGCCAAAGAAGGATTTCAGCACGCCGCCCAGCGCGCTGCGCTGCGCGCCTTCCTTGGACAAGGCCGGGGCGTAGATATGGGCGCGGCCTTCCTTGCGGAAATTGACATAGCCCTTGTCCGCCATGATGCGCACCGTGGTCAGCACGGTCGTGTAGGCGAGGCCATAGGCCGGCTCCAGAGCATCGGTGAGATCACGCACGCTGGCTTCGCCGCGCTCCCACAGCACGCTCATGATGCGGTGTTCGGCTTCGGTGAGGGTCGGGGAAGGGGTGCGGGCCATCTACGAATTCCTTAGTTTCAAATTGTGTCGCACAGCCGGGCGCAGCGATCAACTAAAAACTTAGTTTTAGCGGAAAGTGCAGGATGTCTGGCGGAATCTGATCGCTCTCACGCCTTTGATCTGAAAGCGATAGCGCGGCTCGCAGCTTGCGATTAATCTGGCGCCATGAGCTATATCGACTCCTATGACCATGTGCTGGTGGGCTATATGGCGGGCCTGCCGCTCTATCGCCCGCTAGAGGACATTCCCGGCCCGGAAAATGGCGAGTCCCGGCTCGATTTTCCGTGCCGGACAGACCAGCTGGTGCTGGGCGGCGGCTCGGGCGAGCATGAAGGGCTGGTGCTGGCGCGCCCCGGCGCCGCCATGGCGCTCTATGCCCTTGATAGTGAGGATTTCGAGTTTCCCGAGGCTGAGAGAGACCGCCTGAACGCCCTGATCGAGGCCGCCCCCATTCTGGTGCGCTATGGCTGGAATGGCTCAACCCATCGCCAGTTCAAGGCGCGCTGCAAATCCGCCGCCCTGCCCAACCCCTATCACCGCCATTACGGGCCGTTTGACGCCTGGCTGGCCATGGGCTTTGGCGAGTTCTGCTATGCCGCCCTGCCCGATCTCGACCCGGACATGGTTGAAGGCTTGCGCGCCTTCCAGATCCAGCCGCCTGTGCATGTGCGCTATTGCAATGTGCTGCTGCCGCCGCCGGGCCTGCCGGTTTATGCGCGCAGCGGGACCGCGTTCGAGGCGCGCCTGCGCAGTTTCGGATCAGAGCGCGCGGAGCATGACGTAGAAGGCGCCTGAGCCGCCATGACGGCGATTGGCTTCGGCATAGCCTGAGGCCAGCAGCGCAAAGTCCGGATCGCGCATCCATTGGGTGAAGGACCGGCGCAAGACGCCGGGCAAGGCCCGTTCATCCGGCTGCCAGGGCTGGTAACGGCGGTCATCAAGCGCGCGGGCGCCTGCACCCTTGCCAGTGATCACCAGCACCGTCCGCATGCCATTGGACCGGCAGCGATGCAGAAAGCCCAGCAGGGCCTGACGGGCATGGGAGGTGGTCATGCCGTGCAGGTCCAGACGCGCTTCAACTTCCACCTGACCGCGGCGGACCTTCTTTTCCGGGCTGCGATCAACGGGCACGCGCCGTTTGGGGCGCTGGGCCATCTCCCGCATCATATCACGTTGCAGCGCGCCGGTCTTAAGCGGTTCAGTCTGGGGAATGGGCAGGGATGTGGGCTTGGGCGGCTCGATATCCTCGCGCTCCAGCCGTTTCAGGCGCTCTTCATCCAGCGGCTTCACCCCGCGCGCAAACCGGGTCCAGAGCTCGCGCTCTTCAGGCTTGAGCCCGCGGGGTGTGCGCCGCTTGGCCATCAGCGGACCTGGCGCGCGGCCAGCTCGTTGGGCAGAAGCAGCGTCCAGCGCGCGGCGGGATCGTTCTGGCGCCCGGCGCGCTCACCCGCTTCATAGCCCCAGCCGAAGAACAGATCGCCGCGCGCCGCGCCCTGAATGGCGCCGCCAGCGTCCTGGGTGATCACAAGCCCCGTCCAGTCCGGCGCGCCATGCAGGCGGGCATTGAGCACCACCGGCACGCCCCAGGCGTGATGGGCGGCGTCCACCGCCAGCGAGGCCATGGGCGTCAGGGGCGCGCCCTGCGCCCCGATCGGGCCTTCGGTATGGTCATCCAGGCTATCGAGCGTGAAGAAGACATAGCGCGGGTTTTCATCAAAGAGCGGCCGCCAGGACTGGGGTCCGCGCAGGCGCAGCCAGTTCTCGATATCCTGTTTGGAGGCGTTGTGTTCAGACAATTCGCCCCGATCAATCAGGATGCGCCCGATGGAGACGTAGGGCCGGCCATTATGCGCCGCAAAGCGCACCCGCGCTTCGGAGCCGTCGGGATAATGCAGACGACCCGAGCCCTGGATCTGCAGGAAGAACACATCGATCGGCCGACCCCAGGCGAGCGGCACGCCGAGATTTTGCGCCTCGATCTCCGCGCGCGACTGATAGGGCACGAACTGGCGGTCCGCCGCCCGGCCCACCACGCGCTGGCCTTCAAGCCCGGCGATGAACTGACCGAGATCCCCGGTCAGAAGATCGCCCGGCAGGCCGCGGATCGCCATGGAGAATTCGGGCGTGGGCGAGGCGCTGACCTCCACCACCGGCTCGTAATAGCCGGTCAGGCGACCTGCGCCTTCCAGCTCGACCGGGGTGAAATTGCGCTCGAAGAAGCTGCGCGCATTGTCCGGGCCCGCGCCCATCCCTGACAGCAGCGCCGCCTGAAGACAGACCTCGCGCCAGTCGCCCGCCGTTCCGGCATAGCGCACGCGCGGGTTCATAGGTTCATGGGCGGGACGCTGCTCGATGCGTTCACAGGAGCGCACAAAGGCGGTCAGCGCCGCCTGCGCATCCACGTCCCGCCAGCCCTCAACGCGGGAAAACGGCACGGGATGCAGTTCCACAGACGTGACGGCGGGCCGCGGCGGATGACCGCCCGGACGTGCCGGATGACCGGGCTGAGAGGGCGCAGAGGGGGAAGGCGCGCTGGAACAGCCTGCCAGAAGGAGCAGGGCGAAAAGGCCGAAAACCCTAAGCGGGCTTGACCCCGGACAGGCGCCAGTTGGGGTTCTCGCTGGTGACGTCACGCTCAAAGCTCCAGATCTCATCGACCGTTTTCAGTGTGGTGAGGTCGCCCTCCACCACATCTCCCTGAGCGTTGCGGGTTTCACTGGCGAGCTCGACGGAGAAGGCGATCTTCACCTTGGCCCGATTATCGTTAAGAGAGGCTTCAGAAATCTCCGCAGACTTGATGCGGTCAATCTCCGTGGTCACCGTCCAGTTCTTCTCCTCGCGCGCCGCGATCGCCTGGTCATAGGCCTTCTTCACGCGCTCGGTCAGCAGCGGCTCGAGCGCCTCGCGATCGCCCTTGGCGTAGGCCAGCACGATCATCTCGTAGGCGGCCCGGGCGCCCTTGCGGAATTCATCAGGATCAAAAGCGGGATCATGCTGGGCGATCTGCATCAGACCCTCACCCGCCGGCCCGGCGAATTGCGCCGCGAACGGGGTTTCATCGGCCTGGGGGCGCATGGACGGGGGCGGCGCGCCCATCCCGGCGGCTTCGGCCCGCTCACGCTGCTCACGCTCCACATCCTCGGCCGTGCGACCGGATGACTTGCCCAGAACCATGTAGAGGCGAACCCCCAGGAACACGGCCAGACCGGCAAAAAACAGGATTTGAAGAATGTCCATGAAGACGCTCGCGCAGGATGTGTATGCGGTGTTTGTGCAGATATAGGGGTTCATGACCGCCGCGTCACGCGGGCGGTTGCGCTTGCCGCAGGCGCCCCTGCGTGCTACCCGCCCCGCTTCACCCTTAGTTGTTTGCGGGATTGTGCTTTCGCATTCTCCCGATCAAAGCTCGAGTTGACCAACATGACCGACGCGCCCGCTACGCCGCAAGGCGGCGACCAGCCGATGCCTCCCGCCATTCGTGTGGCGGGTCAGTATGTCAAAGACCTGTCGTTTGAAAATCCCGGCGCGCCCGACAGCCTGCGCGGCGCCGGCCAGCCCAATATCGATCTGAGCGTGGACGTTCAGGCCCGCGATCTGGGCAATGACATGTTCGAGGTGGAGCTGATCATCGGCGCCCGCGCCCAGCGTGAATCCAACCCGGTCTTCATCGTCGAGCTGACCTATGCCGGCCTGTTCCAGATCCAGAATGTGGACCCGCAATCGCGCGAAGCTTTCCTGCTGATCGAATGCCCGCGCCTGATCTTCCCGTTCGCCCGCCGCGTCCTGTCCGACGCCACCCGCGATGGCGGCTTCCCGCCGCTGATGCTGGAGCCGGTGGATTTCGCAGCGCTCTATCGTCAGCAAATGGCCCAGCGCGCCCAGGCCCAGCAAGGCGCCCCGGCAACCCCGCCGTCCGACGCCTAACTCTAACGAGGTCGCTTTTTCGAACCGCGAAACCGGACTCCACTTTCGCTGAAAAAGCTCCTGAAACTAGGCTGAAGTTTCAGCCTTCAACAGTCCCAGAGACTGCCAGAGCGGGTCGTCCATTTCCGAGATAAACTCGGCGTGGGCGGCCCGTTCGCGTTCCGTGACCAGGCTGGGCAGGGATTTCGGCCGCGCTGCGCGGGTGGGATAGACCACCGTGCCATCGCCGCCATCCGAGCCGGAAAAGCTCAGGGACTGCTCCCGCCCGCCATTGAGCTCCAGATACACCTCGGCCAGCAGGTAGGAGTCGATCAGCGCCCCGTGCTTGGTCCGGCTGTCGAGCGACACGTCAAAGCGTTTGCACAGAGCGTCGAGGCTGGCCGGAGCGCCCGGGAATTTCTCGCGCGCGATGGCCGCCGTATCGATGAACCGCGCCTTGGGGATGATCGGCTTGCCGCAGCGTTCGAGCTCCATATTGATGAAGCCCATGTCGAACATGGCGTTATGGGCGACCAGCGTTGAATCCTCGATGAAGTCGAGGAACTGATCGACGATTTCCGCAAACTTCGGCTCGTCCTTGAGCATCTCCCAGGTATGCCCGGTCACGGCTGTGACCTCGGCGGGAATGTCGCGCTCGGGATTGATCAGGATGCGCAGATCCTTGCCTGTCGGGATAAGGTCGATCACCTCCACGCAGCCCAGCTCGGTGACGCGGTCGCCGCCGCGCGGATCCAGTCCCGTGGTCTCGGTATCGAAAATGATCTCGCGCTTGCTCATTGCGCATCCCTGCTCGTCTTCAGCTCATCCAGCAGCGCCCGCACCTGAGCCCGGGCATGCTCGACCCCCTGGCTGGTGTCGATGACATGGTCAGCCCTGGCCCGTTTTTCAGCATCAGGCGTCTGTCGCGCCAGAATGGCCTCGAACTTGTCCACGCTCATGCCCGGCCGCGCCAGCACACGTTCACGTTGGACTGCTTCGGGCGCGGAGACCACCACCACATGGTGCACCTGGTCATGCTGACCGGTCTCGAACAGGAGCGGCACATCCAGCACCACAAGCGGCGCACCGGCCTGTTCAGCCTCATGAAAAAACCGTCGCCGCGCCGCGCCGACCAAGGGATGAACAATGGCGTTCAGGGTTTCGAACTTTGACGGATCCGCTTGCAGGGCGGCGGTGAGCTTGGCGCGGTCCACCCCGGCCGCTTCGCTTGTGCAGCCGGGAAAGGCGCGCTCGATCAGCGGGACGGCGTCGCCGCCCGGCTGATACATCTGCGCGACAGCGGCGTCTGCATCAAACACCGGCGCGCCCTGTTCCTTGAACAGGTTGGCGGTGGTGGACTTGCCCATGCCGATGGAGCCGGTGAGGCCGAGAATAATCATGCGCGCTGCTCCAGAGCGGCCAGCAGACCATGACGGACGCCGTCATGCTGCGGCGCCGGTGCGCCAAAGAATTGCTCAAAGGCCGGCCGCGCCTGCCCCACCAGCATGATGAGACCATCCGCCGTCCGTCGTCCCAGTCGCTCAGCCTGCTCCAGAAGCCCGGTTCTGAGCGGTGCATAGACCATGTCGAACACCAGCGCGTTCTCCGATGTGGCGGACAGATCAACCTCCAGAGGCGGCTGGCCGCTCATGCCCAGCGAGGTGGCGTTGATGACCAGGCTCGCCCCGTCAAAGGCAGTCGCATCCTCAAGACTCTGTATTTGTGCGGAAACCCCGAACTCACCAGCCAAAGCTTCAGCGCGATCCCGGCTTCGGTTGAGGATGCGAACCTCCCGGTCCTGACCCTTGAGATGATAGAGCGCGGCGCGGGCGGCGCCGCCCGCGCCGATCAGCACGGCCGGGCCAGATCCTGAATCAGATTCAAGAGCGCGGGCGATGCCCACATGATCGGTATTGTCCGCCTCGATCCGGCCCTCACGCCACACCAGCACATTGGCTGCGCCTATGGCGCGCGCCGCGTCCGAGGCGGCATCGGCCAGTTTCAGCGCGGCTTCCTTGTGCGGAACCGTGACATTCACACCCACAAGGCCGGCATTGAAGCGCGCGCGGGCCGCGCTCTCAAAAGCATCCGGTTCACATTCAATGATGGCGTAATCGCCCGGCTGGCCGGTTTCATCGAGCCAGGTCTTCATGATCAGCGGCGAGAGGGAATGCTTGGCCGGCCAGCCCACCACCGCCGCTTGGGGCCATTCGCTCGCCATGCACCTACTCCGCCAGCACGCCCTGCTCACGCAGCGCAGCGAGCACGGGGATCAGGGAGAGACCCAGAATGGCGAAATAGTCGCCCTCGGTCCGCTCGAACAATTGCGCGCCCAGGCCCTCAAAGGCATAGCAGCCCACGCCCTTGGTCAGGATATCGCCTGCCTTCTCAAGATAATCGCTCAGAAACGCGTCCGAGAAATCGCGCATCACCAGGGTGGACGTCGCCTGATGTCGCCAGACAATGTCTCCATCGCGCGCGAAGGCGATGCCGCCCTGCAGATAATGGGTCTGCCCGCGCAGCTGGCGCAACCGCGCTTCCGCTTCCTCCACCGATCGCGCCTTGTCATAGGCCTCGCCATCAAATTCGAGCACCTGATCAGATCCCAAGACCAGCGCGCCCGGACGGCGTTTGGAGACCTCGAGCGCCTTGAGCTCGGCCAGTTTCAGCGCCAACGCCGAAGGATCTCCGGAGAAGCTGTCCTTGACCGCGCCCTCATCGATATCGGCGGGATCGACCTCGAAGGCGACATGCGCGTTTTCAAGAATGGCGCGGCGAGACGCCGAACCGGACGCGAGAATGAAGCTCATGACATCGCTCTAGAATTTGGATTTATGGTCCTGCAGAAGGTTCAGCACCTTCGCAGCGGTTTCCTCGATCGAACGCCGGGTGACGTCGATGGATGGCCAGTTATAGCGCGCGAAGAGGCGCTTGGCGTGGATCACCTCCTCTTTCACCGCTTCCTCGTCCACATATTCGGTGGACCGGTCTTCCTTGAGATTGAGCAGGCGATTGCGCCGGATCTGTATGATGCGCTCGGGCGAGGCGGTGAGCCCCACGATCAGCGGCTTCTTCAGGCGGTAGAGGATTTCAGGCAGGGGCGCGCCGGGCACCAGCGGAATATTGGCGGTGCGAATGCCGCGATGACCCAGATAGATGCTGGTCGGGGTCTTGGACGTCCGGGATATCCCCAGAAGGATCACGTCCGCGCTCGCCAAGTCATCGCCCTGACCGTCATCATGGGCCATGGAATAGTTCATCGCCTCTATGCGGCGATAATAGTCTGCGTCCAGAACCCGCTGGGCGCCCGCCTTGCCCTGGACCGGCGCGCCCAGATAGCTCGACATGGTGGCCTGAATGGGATCCAGAACCGCGAGCGCCGGCATGCCCATGGATGCGCAGGCGTCCTCGAGATCGCGACGCAGCTCGGCGTTCACCAGCGTGAACATGACGATGCCGGGATAGGCCTGAATGTGCTCCAGCGCGCGTTCGAGCTGACGCGGAGAGCGCACCAGCGCATACAGATGCTCGATCGGACGCACATTCTGGAACTGGGCGACGGAGGCGCGCATCACCTCCATCAGGGTCTCGCCCGTGGAGTCCGAGATCATGTGGACATGGAAATAGATTCCGATATCGGCGGACCGGGGCATGCGCGGCTCCTCAGAAGTCATCATCCCCCATCGGTAGACCAGTGCGCGCAAGCTGTGAATAACCCAGTCTGCTTGTCCACGGCTTCCGCCGCCTCGGGGACAGAGGCGAGGGTCATCACGGTCTGGCGCCCAGTTGGCGCCCACACATTCACATCAGGGAATAAACAGGGCTCCGGGGGCCACCGATCTGTCGACAATTTTCCGAGTCATTTTCTTGGTTTTATGGCCGATCCTGTTCACGCACTCGGCTAGGCTGCGGTTAACCAAAGTAAAAATTCCGTTAATGTCTCATTCTGATACGAAAGTCAGACCGTGGATGACCGGCTTTCACAGGCTGTGGATATCCGGCGCCAGCGATGAAGCGTCGCAGTTATCCACGTTATGGGCGCCTCTACTATCACCCCTTCTTTTCATTCAATGAAAAAGAGAGGTATGACCGGGTCTGACCTGTCCGGGGATAACCCTCGAACCCCGGCGCTGACGAGAGCCATTCATGACTGATCAGAACCAGCCCTTCCTGCGCGCCCTTGCTGGCGAGACCGTCTCTCCGCCGCCGATCTGGCTGATGCGCCAGGCGGGTCGCTATCTGCCGGAATATCGCGAGGTGCGCGCGCAGCAGCCGGACTTCATCAATTTCTGCCTCAATTCGGATGCTGCAGCGGAAGTGACGCTCCAGCCCATTCGCCGCTATGGCTTTGACGCCTCCATCGTGTTCGCCGACATCCTGCTGATCCCCTATGGGCTGGGCCAGACCGTGTGGTTCGAGAAAGGCGAGGGACCCAAGCTGGAACCGCTGGCGCTTGAAAATCTCGGGGCGCTGTCTGTCGAGAGAGCGAATGAGGTCCTGCGGCCGGTCAGCGACACGATCCGCAAGGTCCGCGCAGGCCTGCCCGAGACCTGTTCCCTGATCGGGTTCGCCGGTTCGCCCTGGACCGTGGCGACCTACATGATCGAGGGCGGCGGATCCAAGGACCGGATCAATGCGCGCACCCTTGCCTGGAGCCAGCCGGACGCGTTTGACGCCCTGCTCGATCTTCTGGCCGAGGCGAGCGCCCAGTATCTCAAGGCGCAAGCGGATGCCGGCGCGAATGCGCTCAAGCTGTTCGATTCCTGGGCTGAAGGCCTGCCGGACCCGCTGTTTGACCGGGTGATCATCCGTCCGACCAAGCGGATCATTAATCGCTTGCGCCAGATGGGCGTGACCTTGCCGATCATCGGCTTCCCGCGCGGCGCCGGGCCTCAGGCGGTCCGCTACGCCAAAGAGACCGGCATCCAGTGCCTCGCGCTGGATCACGGGCTGGACACGGACTGGGCGCGCGGGGCCTTCCCCAAGGATCTGCCGCTTCAGGGCCAGCTCGATCCGGCGGTGCTGCGCGCGGGGGGCGACGTGCTGGATTCCGAGATCGACCGGCTCCTTTCCGCCTGGGCGGGCCGGCCCTATGTCTTCAATCTCGGACATGGCATTCATCTCGACACGCCCCCTGAAAACGTCACGCGCCTGATCGAGCGCGTGCGCGGTTTCAAGGGTTAAGACTCTTCAGCGTGATCGGTTTCAGACAGGAGTAGGCGCATGGCGCGGCGAATTGCAGTGGTGCTGTTCAATCTGGGCGGGCCGGACAAGCCCGAGAATGTGCGCCCCTTCCTGCGCAATCTTTTCCGCGATCCGGCGATCATTGGCGCGCCGGGCCTGATCCGGGAGTTCCTGGCCTGGCTGATTTCCACCACGCGGACCAAGGAAGCGACAGAGAATTACGCCAAGATGGGCGGCGGCTCGCCCATCGTGCCTGAAACCGAGAAACAGGCGCAGGCGCTGACTGCTGCGCTTCGGGAGCGGCTGGGCGCTGACGATGAGGTGCGATGCTTTCTCGCCATGCGCTACTGGCATCCCTTCTTGGATGAGGCGGTGAAGGCGGTGAAAGCCTACCAGCCTGATGAAATTGTACTTTTGCCGCTCTATCCGCAGTTTTCCAC
>NZ_DJIQ01000030.1:0-43323 GCF_002433705.1 Oceanicaulis sp. UBA6590 | reverse complement strand
AGTGACCGGCGCCAATGTGCTGGTTGCGCTGTTTTCCGAGCGCGAATCCTATGCCGTCTATTTCCTGCAACAGCAGGATATGAGCCGTCTCGATGCCGTCAGCTTCATCAGCCACGGCGTCGGCAAGGGCACGCCCACGCCCGAGCGTCAGGAGACCAAGGGCACCGCCGAGGAGGAAAAGAAGGTGCAGGACGGCAAGGGCAAGAAGGACAGCGCGCTCGACCAGTTCACTGTCAACCTTAATGAGAAGGCGGACCGGGGCAAGGTCGACCCGCTGATCGGCCGGTCGGCCGAAGTGGACCGCACCGTGCAGATCCTCTGCCGCCGATCAAAGAACAACCCGCTCTATGTCGGCGATCCGGGCGTGGGCAAAACCGCGATCGCGGAGGGTCTGGCGCGCAAGATCATCGAAGGCGACGTGCCCGACGTGCTCAAGGAAGCGGTCATCTATTCGCTCGACATGGGCGCGCTGCTGGCCGGCACCCGCTATCGCGGCGATTTCGAGGAGCGGCTGAAGGCGGTCGTCACCGAACTGGAAAAAATGCCGCATGCGGTGCTCTTCATCGACGAGATTCACACCGTCATCGGCGCGGGCGCGACCAGCGGCGGCGCGATGGATGCGTCGAACCTCTTGAAGCCGGCCCTGCAACAGGGCGGCCTGCGCTGCATGGGCTCGACCACCTACAAGGAATACCGTCAGCACTTCGAGAAGGATCGCGCGCTGGCGCGGCGCTTCCAGAAGATCGACGTGACCGAGCCGTCCGTGCCGGACGCCATCAAGATCCTCAACGGTCTCAAGCCGTATTTCGAGGAATTCCACGACATTCGCTTCACGGCGGACGCTCTGAAATCGGCGGTGGAGCTGTCGGACCGCTATATCGGTGACCGCAAGCTGCCGGACAAGGCCATTGACGTGATCGACGAGGCGGGCGCCTCCATGCGTCTGGTGCCGCAGTCCAAGCGCAAGAAGACCATTGGCGTCAAAGAGATCGAGGCGGTTGTCGCCAAGATCGCCCGCATCCCCCCGAAATCGGTCTCGAAATCCGACGAGGCGGTGCTGCGCGATCTGGAAACCTCGCTCAAGCGCGTTGTGTTCGGTCAGGACGACGCCATCGAGAAGCTCGCCAGCGCCATCAAGCTGGCGCGGGCCGGCCTGCGCGAACCGCACAAGCCCATCGGCTCCTACCTGTTCTCCGGTCCGACCGGTGTGGGCAAGACCGAAGTGGCCCGCCAGCTGGCGGATACGCTGGGCGTCGAGCTTCTGCGCTTTGACATGTCCGAATACATGGAGCGCCACACGGTGAGCCGTCTTCTGGGCGCGCCTCCGGGCTATGTGGGTTATGACCAGGGCGGCCAGCTGACCGACGCGATCGACCAGCATCCGCACTCGGTCCTGCTGCTTGACGAGATCGAGAAGGCGCATCCGGACATCTTCAACATCCTGTTGCAGGTTATGGACAATGGCCAGCTGACTGACGCGAACGGCAAGTCCGTGGACTGCCGCAATGTCATCCTGATCATGACTTCCAACGCCGGGGCCGCCGACGCCGCCAAGGAAGCCATCGGCTTTGGCCGCGGCAAGCGCGACGGTGAGGACCAGGCGGCGATCGAGCGTCTGTTCACGCCAGAGTTCCGCAACCGCCTCGACGCGATCATCCCGTTCTCGGGCCTCAAGATCGACGTCATCGGCCGGGTGGTCGAGAAGTTCGTCCTGCAGCTTGAAGCGCAACTCGCCGATCGCGGCGTGACCTTCGAGCTGACCGAGGCGGCGACCCGCTGGCTGGGTGAGCGCGGCTATGACGAGAAGTTCGGCGCCCGTCCGCTGAGCCGGGTGATCCAGGATCATATCAAGAAGCCTCTGGCGGAAGAGATTCTGTTCGGCCAGCTCAAGAAGGGCGGCGTGGTGAAGGTGGATGTGGACGCCGCTGATACCGAGCGCCTCGACTTCGAGATCATTCCGGGCGATCGCCTGAACGACGCCAAGCCCAAGCGAAAATCGAAAAAGACAAAAGAAACAGTGAAGTGATCAAACACTTTCATGCTTGCGCGCCGCTGATCCTCAGCGGCGCGTTCGTTTTGGGCGCTGGCGCATTCGCGCAGGCCCCTGACTTTCGCGCCGACGCCGAGCATTTGCTCGGGCTGATCGACGAGGAATACGCGTATTTCGACCGCTTTGACGGGCGAAACCCGGCCCGTAGCGCGAACGGCGTGGACCCGGACGCGGTGACGGATTCCGCCAGCCTGCTGCGCTTTGCCGAATGTGCGATCAACGCCATTCAGGATCATCACGCCATACTGGGCATCTCCTCACGCAGCTCTTACGGGCTGACGCCGAGCTATAACGATCTGTGGGTCGAGCACCGCAACGGCGCCTATGTTATCACGGATGTGCGCGACGGCTCGCCCGCGCAAGCCGCGGGCATAGAGCCCGGCTGGCGTCTGGTCGCGGTGGCGGGGCAGTCCACGGACGAGGCCGTCTCGGAACTCTGCGGCGGTCCGTACAAGACGGCGGCTGCGAAAGCCTATGCCGCGCGGGTTCTGGCTGCAGGGCCGCGGGACGAGGTGCGAGAGTTCGTCTTTGTGGACGCCAGCGGCGGGGAACACGCCCTGAGCTTGCCCAATCTCTATCAGGTCGAGACGCCCGATCGGCCGCTCATCAGCGTGACGGAGCATGATGGCATTCGGGTTCTGCGGTTCAACAATTCATTGGGCGAGGATGGCCTGATCGCCGCCATTGATGAGGCGCTGTCAGGCGAACGCCCGGACGGGCTGATCATTGATCTGCGCGACACGCCCAGCGGCGGCGACACCCTTTATGCCCGCGCCCTTATGGGGCGTCTGATTGACGAGACCCGGCCCTATCAACGTCACGCCTTTCCGCAGATCGAGCGCGACACCGGCGTCGCCCGGCAATGGGTGGAAGAGGTCCTGCCGCGGGGCGACAGCCTGGCCGGTGTGCCGGTCGTGGTGATTTCCGGACGCTGGACAGGATCGATGGGCGAGGGATTGACCATCGGCCTCGACGCAGTGGCGGATGCGGTCACCCTGGGCGCGCCGATGGCGGGGCTTCTCGGCGCCATCTATGACTATGAGCTGCCCGAGACCGGCTGGACGGTGAAACTGCCCACCGAGGCGCTGTTTCACGTCAACGGAACGCCGCGTGAGGCCTATGTGGCGGACATACCGCTTGAGAGCGCGGATCTGCGCGGGCCAAACGGCGAGGACCTGGCGCTTGAGCGGGCCTTTGAGCTGCTCCGCTCCCGTTAGCCTGCGACAAACCCCAGAACCCGCTCCACGACCCGGGGATCGCGCAGGATGCCCCGATGGCCGACGCCTGCGAATATCTCTGAAACGGCGCCAGGCCAGGCGCTGGCGATGCGTTCGGCGCAAACGGACGGAGCGATCTGATCGTTCTCGCCATGCAGGATCAGGGCGGGCGCGGTGAAATTCGGCGCATCCAGCGTGATGTCGAGATTGGCCGCGGGTTCGCCAAAGCTCTCGCTCACCGCCTCCAGCATCAGCGCAATGGCGCGTTGGGACAAACCCATGGCCTCGCCCTGAAAGGCGACATTGCGGGGCAGGGCGTCCGGCGCGCCAAGGCCGATCACCCGCCCGGGCGCCAATGAGTGCCGGGCCATGGCCAGCACGGTGGCGGGCAGGCCCATGGAATGGGCGATGACGGCATGGGGCTGACCCAGCTGCGCCGCAGCTGCGCCCAGTCCTTCAGCAAAGAGAAGGATGTACGCCTTGTGTCCCTCGCTCTGGCCATGGGCGGGGCCGTCGATCATAGCGACGGAATACCCGGCCTCTTTCACGGCCTGACCCAGGGTGGAGAGGTCCGCGCTGTCCGCTTCCCAGCCATGCTGGAAGAAGACCAGCGGACCGTCACCGCCGCGATAGACCCGCTGCCTGCCTTCTGGGCCGACAAACTCCGTCTTCTCGAGGCCTTCGAGCCAGTCGCGGCCCTTGTCGGTCTGTTGCCGGACGCGCGGCCGGGTGAACTGGCGCTGGACTGACGCCTTGAAGGTGCGCGGGAACATCGCGGCGGTGGCGTTGGCGGCGATCGAGAAAGCGGAAGCGGTCATGGAGGGTCTCAAATCAGGAAATGGCGTCCACGCTAGGTCGATTGCACTTGAGGGCAAAGGGTTCGCCGTGCATGGCTGTCATAAAGCAATGACTGACCCCTCTCTCGCCGGAGACGATCATGACCCTGACCGCACTCGCCCTGACGCTGCTCATGGTGACCACCCCGACGCCCGACACGCCCGTCACCGGCCGCGTGGTGGCTGTGGATTTCACCGAGACGCCCGCCCTGGTCGAGGCCTTCGGCGGTCGACGCTTCTATGTGGAAGAGGATATGGGGCCGCCGCAATCACGTCTGCTCTGGGTGGCGTATGACTGCCAGGGGGAGGAGATGGCGCGGACTTTCCCGTTTGATCCGCGATGGACCAGCGGCTGGCATGGCGAGCCGTCAGAGGAGGGTGAGCTGGGCCCGCGTACCGGCGCAGGCTTGCAGTCCGGTCCGCTTGAGGATGCCGATGCGATCCTGCCGGTGAATGCAGCGCGGTTCGAGGTCATCGAGCGGGACGCCGAGGGGGAGCCCGTGAAGGTCCACGGCCCCTTCGACATGCCGGAGGTCTGGTGTGAATAGCGGCGCCTAGAGCGCCGCCTTGATCTTTTCGCACAGGGCGTTGAGCTCATCCATATCCGCCTGGCCTGCGCTGCCATGGCCGGCGATGTCCTGGCCTTCCCAGCGGGGAATGATGTGGAAATGGATGTGGTAGACGGTCTGGCCGGCCGGCGCGCCGTTGAACTGTGCGATGGTGACGCCATCAGGCTTGAGCGCGGTTTCGACGGCTTTGGCGACCTTCTTGACGCGCTTGATCGCCTCGGCGGCGCCAGCATCAGAAATCTCGAGAAGATTGCGCGCAGCCTCCTTGGGGATGACCAGGGTATGCCCTTTGCTTTGCGGGAAGATGTCCATGAAGGACAGCACATGCTCGTCCTCATAGACCTTCACGCAGGGCGCTTCGCCGCGCAGGATCTTGGCGAAGATGTTCTGGTCGTCATAGGTCCCGTGAAGGCTCATGGCGGGTCTCCCGATTGCAAAGGCTTTGGGGTGTGGTAGCGCGAACCGGAGGGCGGTCCAAGACCTAACCGTCCTTGCGATAGGGGCTGTCTGCGTCTAACGCCTGACGCTCTGTTTCCACCGCCCGGCGCTCGGACCGCAGATAGCGATCCACCGCGCCCTGAAGGCCCTCATGGACCACATCATGGGCGGAATAGACCAGCTGCGGGCGGTAACCGCGCGCGAGCTTGTGTCCGCCCTGTGCGCCCGCTTCGACCCGTTTGAGGTCGTGGGCGAGGGCGTAGTCGATGGCCTGATGATAGCAAAGCTCGAAATGGAGCTGGTCGGCGAAGCGAAGCGCACCCCAGTACCGGCCATAGAGCGTGTCCGATCCGATGAAGTTCAGGGCGCTGGCGATATGGGTTTCGCCCTCCTTCGCCATCACCAGCAGCACCTTGTCGGCCATGCGCTCATGGATCAGGGAAAAGAACTCGCGGTTGAGATAGGGCGTGCCCCATTTGCGCGCGCCGGTATCCTGATAACAGGCGAAGAACACGTCCCAATGGTGTTCGGTCAGCGCGTCGCCGGTGAGCTGTTCGATCGTGACCGCTTGCTGGGCGGCCTTGCGTTCCTTTCTCAGGGCCTTGCGCTTTCTTGAGGAGAGGGCGGCGAGGAAGCCTTCATAATCGCCATAGTCCTCGTCCTCCCAGATGAACTGGATGTCCTGCCGCGCCAGCAAACCTGCGCCGGTCAGGTCGGCCTGGGTGGGGGCGTCGGGGAAGAGTACGTGCCAGCTTGACAGATCGAGCTCGCGCACGGCGTGCCGGCCAGCCTGGATCAAGGCGCTGCGTATGTCGGGATCGCGGCTCAGCACACGCCGGCCGGTCGCGGGGGTGAAGGGAATGGCGGTCAGCAGCTTGGGGTAATAGGCGCCGCCGGCGCGCTCCAGCGCATCCGCCCAGGCATGATCAAAGACATATTCGCCATACGAATGCCCTTTCACATAGAGCGGCATCACGCCGAGAACCTGCCCGGCATCGTCCTCGGCGATCAGATGGCGCGGGCCCCAGCCCGTTTCCTCCACGGCGCTGCCGGAGGTTTCCAGGGCATCCAGGAAGTTCCAGCTCAGGAACGGGTCATAGGGCTGATCCTCCGGATTGGCGCATCGATCCCAGTCTGCGGGATCGATCTGCGCCATAGCGGTGATCATGCGCACGGAGATGTCGGTCATGACCCGTCCAGAAGCCTGCTCAGCGCCTCGATATAGGGTCGCGGGACCCGTTCTTCGAGCGGGATCACGCGATCTCGATCACCGCATCCACTTCCACGGCCGCGTTCAGCGGCAGAACCGCTACTCCGACGGCGGACCGGGCGTGGCGACCGGCGTCGCCGAACACCTCGACCATGAGGTCGGATGCGCCGTTGATCACCTTGGGTATGTCATGAAAGTCCGGATGGGCGTTGACGAATCCGCCCAGCTTCACGACACGCAGCACGCGGGTGAGATTGCCGTCACAGGCGGATTTGAACTGGGCGATCAGGTTCAACGCGCACAGACGCGCGGCGGCCTGTCCGTCTTCCAGCGTCAGGCCGTCGCCCAGACGCCCGGTCACCAGACCGGTCGGGCCCATCGAGATCTGACCGGAAATATGGACGGTCTGACCGGTTTGCACGTGCGGCACGTAATTGGCTACGGGCGCCGCAGCTTCGGGCAGGGTGAGGCCCAGTTCTTTCAGGCGGGATTCAATTTCGGCCATGGGGCAAGCTCCGATTGGAAGTGGACCGCTTCAATTAGGCGCCTGAGAGACGATCTGGCAATGAGGGCGGCGGGTTGAATTCAGTGGGCCCGCCCGGCATGGTGCCTTTTAACGATTAGGTGAGCTGATGGCGCGCGATGCAGCGAGCATGACATCGCAGAGACCCGTCCGACTGCGGACAGCCGACGGCAAGTTGCTGTCCGGCGTCTTTCTCGTGCCGCAAGCGCCAAACGCCGTGATGGTGATCAATCCGGCGACCGGTTACCGCAAGGATTTCTATCTCCCATTCGCCGAAGCCGCGGCGGAGAACGGCTGGGCCGTACTGATCTACGATTACCGGGGGCAGGGGGAATCCGCGCGCTGCCATCCGCGTCGGGAGACCGCGCGCATGCTCGACTGGGCGCGTTATGATATTCCCGCAGCCGCCGAGGCGGCCTGCCAGGCCTTTCCAGGCCTTCCGCTTGATATTGTCGGCCATTCCATAGGCGGGCAGTTCGCCGCGCTGATCGATCTTTCTCTGCCGGTGCGTCGACTGGCGCTGCTCTCGGCGTCCTCGGGGTATTGGGGCGAGCAGTCCGCACCGCTGAAATACTTCGCCTGGGCGTTCTGGCGGGTTTTCGGCCCGGCCTATCTTCTGCTGCGCGGGCATATCCCCAAAGGCGTGTTCTGGCGCGGCGAACCCCTGCCGCCGCGCGTCTGGGCGGACTGGCGGGATTTCGGGGTCAATCCCGAGTGCTTCCGGGACGCCATCGCGGAGCTGGGCCTGACCTCGCGCTATGAAGGATTCACCGCGCCGGTGCGCGCCTGGACGCCGGATGACGACCCGATCGCCAATCCTCAGTCTGTGCGCTGGTTGCTGGAACGGTATGAAAACGCCCAGACGGAAATGAAACTGGTCAGCCATGAAGACGCCGGTCGCGGCGCGCTGGGTCATGACGGGCTGTTCCGGTCCAAGATGGCCGATGTGTTCTGGCCGCAGGTGTTCCGCTGGCTGTCCCAGGACGCTCACCGTCTGGCGCGAAGCGGCTAGTCGCGATCTTTCTTCAGCATCCGGCCCTTGATGATGGCCGCCTCGCCGAACTTGGCGCGCGCCGCATCCATGGCGCGTTCGGCGGCGGCGCGTTTGAGCGCATTGGGATCGAGCAGATCGCCGGCATCCGCGATGGCGGGCTCGAGCACCGAATACCCCGCGCCGATCAGCCGGTAGCGCACGCCGTCGGGCTCCTTGTCGAGCATGTCGCAGCTGATGCGATAGAGCGTGTCCGCCAGCTGTGCGGGATCGGTGAGGGTGCGCCGTCGTGTGATCGTGCGAAACCTGTCGGTCTTGATCTTCAACGTCACCACGCGCCCGGCGACGCCCTGGGCCTTCATCCGGTCAGCAACCTTCACGCAAAGCGGCCAGAGCCGGTCCTTGAGGACAGACTTGTCTGAGACATCATCATTGAAGGTCGTCTCGGCAGAGACCGATTTGCGCTCGCGCTCGGGGCTGACCTTGCGGTCATCCTGAGCGCGCGCCAGCCGGGCGAGCCGCAGACCGGAATCGCCGTACTTGCGCGCCAGATCGCCCTCAGACCGCCTGAGCACGTCAGACAGGGTGTAGAGCCCGTCTGCATTGAGTTTCTTGCCCAGCACGGGGCCCACGCCATAAACATCCCCCACCTTCATCTGCGCCAGGAAGGCTGGCGCGTCCGCCCGGCCGATCACAGAGAACCCGTTGGGCTTGTCGAGATCAGAGGCGGTCTTGGCGAGAAACTTGTTGAAGCTGAGGCCCACAGACACGGTAACCCCGACCTCGTTGAGGATGCGGCGTTGCAGGCGCAGCAAGGTCAGGGCGGGCGGGGCCCCGTGCAGCTTCTCCGTGCCCGACAGATCCAGAAAGGCCTCGTCTATGGAGAGCGGCTCCACAAGCGGGGTCACATCCTCCATCATGGCGCGGATGCGTTTGCCCTCGGCGGCGTAGACCGCCATGCGCGGGCGCACGACGACCGCATCGGGACAGGCCTTGAGCGCCTTGAACATGGGCATGGCTGACTTCACGCCATAAAGGCGCGCCACATAGCAGGCGGTGGAGACCACGCCGCGCTTGCCGCCGCCGATGATCACCGGCTGGTCCTCGAGCTCGGGATTGTCGCGTTTCTCGACCGAGGCGAAAAAGGCGTCGCAGTCGATATGGGCGATCGCGAGCGTGTTGAGTTCGGCGTGATGCAGCACCGGACCGCGCCCGCATCGGGCGCATTTCGCACCGGGTGCAGCGGGCGCCAGACAGCTGCGGCAGTAGCCGGCATGTGCGGGAGAGGAAGACATCAGTTGTCATCCCATAGCCAGGCCGCGCCGCGCACGCCCGAGCTGTCGCCATGAAGGGGCGTGCGGATTCGGGCGACCAGATCATCGCCGGAGAGCCAGTGCGGCAGACGTTTTGCGAGCGTGTCCGCAAATCCGTCCAGGTTCGACAGGCCGCCGCCCAGCACGATGACCTCCGGATCCACGATCTTGATCACGTTGGTCAGCGCGCGGGCGAATCGGTCCGCATGGCGGTCGAGACTGAGCTGGCAGGCCTTGTCGCCCAATTTCGCTGCGGCGGCGATTTCCGGCGCGCTCAACGATCGCCCCGTCTGGCGCTCATGGTCACGCGACAAGGCGGGACCGGAACACCAGGCCTCCACGCATCCTGATCTTCCGCAATAACAGGCCGGGTCGGCCGCCCGCTCCTCAGCAGTCAGATAGGGCAGGGCCATGTGCCCCCATTCGCCAGCGCTTGCGTCCGCCCCTCTCACCAGCCTGCCGTTCAGGACGAGGCCGCCGCCCACGCCGGTTCCCGCAATGACGCCGAACATGCTCAGAGCGCCGGCGGCTGCACCGTCCCGCGCCTCAGACAGGGCGAAGCAGTTGGCGTCATTGGCGCAGCGTACGGCGCGGTTCAGTCGCCGGGAGAGATCCTGATCAAGGGGACGGCCGTTCAATGCAATGAGATTGGAATGCCGCATCAGCCCGGTTCTGGGGCTCAGCGAGCCGGGATGGCACAGGCCCACAGGCAGGGGCTTTGACAGACCGGCTTCACGTTCGACCTTCGTCACGAGGTCCGCGATGGCGTCCAGTGTTTCAAGATAGTCGCGAGATACGGGCAAGCGGCGACGCAAGACGCACGCGCCGCTGTCTTCAACCAGGGCCGCCTCGATTTTCGTGCCTCCGAGATCCACGCCTAAACGTAACACGGGTCGCCTCTTTTTGATCGCATCCGACGTTCATATCTTGTTCTAATCGTCCTGCGAAGGCGGCGACTCATTCTTGATTAAGGAAAGTCGGGTTAAATGCACTCTGGATGGTCAAAACGCTCACGCTGCAAAGACGGCGGGGCGAATTGGGGAAAGCGCGGTTATAATGCTGCAGGTCATGTCCAAAAAAGTTCTGATCGTTGAAGACAACGAGCTGAACATGAAGCTCTTTCGTGATCTGCTCGAAGCGCACGGCTATGAGACCGTGCAGACCAGCGAAGGCCTCAAGGCGCTCGATATGGCGCGTGAGCACAAGCCGGATCTGATCCTCATGGATATCCAGCTGCCCGAAGTGTCCGGGCTGGATGTCACCAAATGGATCAAGAATGATGACGAATTGTCGGCCATTCCCGTGGTGGCCGTGACCGCATTCGCCATGAAGGGCGATGAGGAACGCATTCGTGAAGGCGGCTGCGAGGGCTATCTGTCCAAGCCGATCACGGTTGCCTCCTTCATCAAGACGGTTCGGGACTTTCTCGACTAGAAGGAGACACGGGTGAGCGCGCGCATACTGGTCGTTGATGACATCGAGACGAACCGCCGCCTGCTGGAAGCACGCCTGACGGCTGAGTATTTCGATGTCTTGATGGCGCAGGACGGACCGACCTGTCTCGATCTGGCCCGGTGCGAGAAACCGGATGTGATCCTGCTCGACATCATGATGCCGGGCATGGACGGCTTTGAGACCTGTCGCCGTCTGAAGGCGGACCCTGAAACCCGGCATATTCCTGTTGTGATGGTCACCGCGCTGGATCAGCGCTCGGACCGGATTCGCGGCCTGGAAGCCGGCGCAGACGAATTTCTCACCAAACCGGTGGATGATGTGGCGCTGTTTGCACGGGTGCGCTCCTTGCTGCGCCTGACGAGCGTCATGGATGAATTGCGCCAGCGTGAGAGCAATGGCGTTGAGATGTTGCCCTTCGAGCCCGCCAATGGCGGCGGTCGCGTCATTGTGGCGGCGGCCGACCAGGCAGCCGCGCATCGCATCGCCCGAGCCTTGCCCGCGACGCTGGATGCGCATGGCTATGGCGATCCCAAGATCGCCATTTCCCAGGCGCGTCACGCTGATCTTGTAATCGTTGATCTCAGCTCGCCGCGCTTTGACGGTTTGCGCCTGTGTGCGCGCATCCGCTCGGACGTGGACACACGGCAGGTGCCGCTTCTGGGCGTGGTCGACGAAATGGACAAGCGCACCATGGTGCGCGCGCTCGATCTGGGCGTGAACGATGTGATTTCGCGCCCGCTCGATCCGGGCGAGCTGTCTGCGCGCAGCGCCACCCAGCTCAAGCGCAAGCGTTATGCGGATGCCCTGCGGGACCGTCTGGATGAAAGCCTTGAGATGTCGGTGCGCGATGCGCTGACCGGGCTGTTCAATCGTCGCTATACGGTGTCGCGCCTGCGCCAGGCGCTCGATGGCCTGCGCGCCAATCATGAGCCGCTGACCACAGCGCTGATCGATATCGACCATTTCAAGCGGATCAACGACACCTGGGGCCATAATGCCGGCGACCAGGTGCTCAAGGAGATCTGCGCCCGTCTGAACGAGCAGTTGCGCGCCATCGATATTGCCGGCCGCTATGGCGGCGAGGAATTCCTGGTGGTGTTCTCCAACACCACTGCGCGCGAAGCCTGTGACGCCATGGAGCGGGCCCGTCTGGCGGTCTGCGCCACCCCCGTGACCCTGCGCGAGACCGGCGACATCATCAATGTCACCATGAGCGTCGGCGTGGCGGAGGCCTTCATGGACGATAGCGTCGAGGCGCTGATCGAGCGGGCGGACACGGCGCTTTATGACGCCAAGCGGTCCGGACGGAACCGGGTGATCGAGGCAAAACGAAAAGCCGCCTGAACAAACAGGCGGCTTTCCTCAGTCCGGATAGACCAATAAATCGCGCTGAAGCGCAGACTTACTTGATCTTGCCTTCTTTAAACTCGACGTGCTTGCGCGCGACCGGGTCGTACTTTTTCAGAACGAGTTTCTCGGTCATCGTGCGGGCGTTTTTCTTGGTCACGTAGAAATAGCCCGTGCCCGCCGTCGAGTTCAGGCGGATTTTGATGGTAGTCGGCTTGGCCATAGTCGCGCACCCGTACACAAAAACTTGGCGCGCCAGACACAAGTCCGGCGCAACGAGCCGCGGAACATACTCGCGCCTGCGCTGCTGTCAATGCTGCGAACGCTGTTTGCTCAGTAGAGACAGGACGAAGTACAGCCCGGCCATGGCGGCGAAGGCGGCCATCAGGCCCCACGGATCTGCAATATCCATGGAAATGCCGCCCAGGGCCGGGCCCAGAAGCGAGCCCAGGCCATAGGCGAAGATGAAGGCTGCGTTGGCCGAGGCGAGGGCGCCGGGCTGAACGCGCTCCCCGATCATGGCGAGCCCGATGGTGTAGAAGGCGCTGCTGGCCCCCACAAAGAAGAAGACCATGGGGATGAGAAGCCACAGATTCGCGCCCGCGAGCCCCATGGCGACCGACAGAATCACGGCGCTCAGAGCCACACCCGACAGGGTGCGGTCCCGGCCGGTGCGATCGGCCAGCTTGCCGAGCGGGATCTGAAGGGCGATCGCTCCCAGGGCGCCTATGGCGACCAGCAGGCCCACGCCCTGTTCGGCGATGCCGATCCGCTCGGCGTAGACCGGCATGAGCGAGAAGACATTGGTTTCAAGTCCGCCGAAGACCAGCCCGGCCATGATCGCCAGGGGCGCAAGCCGTCCGGCGCTCAGCAGGCTTTCAAGCCCGGCCTCGTCCGGACTGGGCGGTTTGATCTGAGGGCCCTTCAGAATGAGGATAGGGAGCGCGCCGAGCGCATAGATCACCCCGCCTGCGATCCAGGGCGTCCAGCCTTCCGATCCCAGTAGCGACAACAACAATCCGCCCGAGCCGAAACCACCCGACAGCACGGTGGCGTAGACCGCCAGCAGGCTGGCGCGGCTTTCGGGTTTGGCCAGCTGATTGATCCACGTTTCGCTGGCGACGAAGATGATCGTCACCGACAGGCCCATGACAAAGCGTAGCCCGAACCAGACCAGGGGGTCGGGCATGGCCGGAAAGAGGACAAACCCTGCCGCCGTGATCAGTGCGCAGATCACCACGGTCTGACGCGGCGGCGTGCGCGCCATCAGCGCCGGGATGAGCGGCGTCGCCAGAAGCGTTGAGAGTGCCGCGGCGGCGGCGTTCGTGCCCACAATGGCGGCTGAGCCGGTCATGGCCTCGAGATTGAGCGCCACCAGCGGCATCAGCAGGCCGAAGCCGCATCCCGCGAGGGCGGCGCAGCAGATCGCCGCGATCAGCGAGCGGGTGCGGGCAAGGTCTGGCGAGGTGAGGAAGCTGGCGATCATCGCCGGGCCTATAGCCGGACTTCCTGCCTTTGTCCCGCCCGGAATGACACCATCAGCGGGCGCGGTCGTCCGCCCAGCGAGGCCAGGGCGGTTTCAGCAAAGACATTGAGCGCCTCATCCCTGAGCAGCTCGGGCGCTCTTTCAGGATTGACCCAGGCGATGCGCTCTCCGCCCCTGCGCTTGACCGAGTTGGAGATGCGGGCGACAGGCGCGGTGAATACCCGGACATGGCGGCGCGTCTCTGCGTCAGCCGGATCGAGCGCGCGGCCCAGATAGGTCAGGCTGTCGCGGTCGGGCTGGAGATGGTGACGGGTCAGGCGCGCCCAGGGGTTTGTGCCCGGCACGTGCACATCAGACGCGAGCGGTCTTGCCAGAAGCTGGCCCAGCTCTTCAGACAGCGCGCGAATGGCGGCGTCCATATAGGCGCCGGTCTGCTTTTCGGGCGATCCAAGGCGCTTGCGGGAGATCACGGGGCCGCCAAATGCGTCGAGGCCGTCGCCGCGCGCCGGCCGCGCCATCGGCAAGCCGTACCCGTTTTCCGTCCGCACCAGCGCAATCTGGCGCGAATGCGGGTCGGCCAGCAGTATGGTCGCCATATTGATCGGGCGCGCGCTCATAGGGTTTCAACCCTGGGACCGGATCGCGTGCTCTTCAGATAGCGCACGGGGCGGGCAGGGTCCTTGAGCCAGGCTTCAAGCTCGCCGATCACATATTGCGTGGCGATTGGCAGATCAAGCGTGTCGCGTTCGCTCAGGCCGACCCACCTCAAATCCTCAAGCTCGCCATTGCTGGTGAGGTCTACGGGGCCGTGTACATGCTCCACATCACAGGTGAAGAACCAGGCGTCGAACCGGCGCGGTCTCCGGGGAGGCGTGATGGCCCGGGTGATCACGTCCAGCGGCGCGGCGTTGGGCTGCGCGCCGGCCGCCTCGAACGGCGCCCAGGGCGCCTTGAAGGTGCAGGCGTCCTCCGCCGGCTTGCCCAGGATCAGACCGGTTTCTTCCGCCGTTTCGCGCAGGGCCGCCGCCGCCGCGGCGCGCGCGCGGCGTTCGGTCAGCACGCGCGTCATCACCGAGCGGGTCTTGTCATTGAGCTCTTCAGCCAGCGGCGCATAGCCGTCGGTGGGGTCCACGCGGCCGCCAGGAAACACATATTTGCTGGGCATGAAGACATGTCCGGTCGAGCGCCGACCGAACAGGAGTTCTATCTCGCCATTCGCGCGCTGACGGCGCAGCAGCAGCGAAGCGGCGAGTTTCGGGCGTGGACTGGTTTTAGGCGCTGTTTTCTTATCGTTTTTTGCGTCTGGCATTGTGTTTCTTTGCGCGCGGGGAGCCGCGGCGCTCGTATTTGTCGCGCGGGCGTCCACGCCCTTTGGGCGGTTTTCCTGATTCAGGCGGTGTTAGAATGTCGAATAACAGCCCGCCCGTCACGGGTGTCGCTTCATCCAGGCGCACTGTCACCAACATGCCCAGCCGATAGCGACCGCCCGAGCTTTGCCCGACCAGCGCATGGGCCGCCTCGTCGTGCATATAGTATTCCTGACCGAGCCGAGAGACCGGGCACAGCCCGTCCGCGCCGGTTTCATGCAGGCGCACGAACAGCCCGAAGCGCGTCACGCCGGTGATCCGGCCTTCAAACTCCGTCCCCACGCGGTCAGCCAGCCAGGCGGCGATGAAGCGGTCCACCGCGTCACGCTCGGCGGCCATGGCGCGGCGTTCATTCGAGGTGGTGTCCTCGGCGATGCGCTGGAGCTGGCTACGCTCTTCATCGGTTTGGCCGTCCGAGCCCAGATTGTAGGCGCGGATCAGGGCGCGGTGGACGGTGAGGTCCGCATAGCGCCGGATGGGCGAGGTGAAGTGAGCGTATTTGGCCAGGTTAAGTCCGAAGTGGCCGATATTGTCGGTGTCATAGACCGCCTGGGACTGGCTGCGCAGCACCACCTCATTGACCGTCTCGTAATGGTCGGTGGGCTGAGCCGCCTGCAGCAGGGTGTTGAAGCGCGACGGCGTCGGGCGCTCGCCGCGGGTCCATTTCAGGCCCACATGGGGCAAGAAATCCGCGAGGTTATCGAGCTTTTCAGAGCCCGGCTCATCGTGAATGCGGTAGATGAGGGGGCTGTTCCTGGCCTCCAGCGCCGTGGCGGCGGCCACGTTCGCCTGGATCATCATCTCTTCGATCAGCTTGTGCGCATCGAAGCGCTCGCGCAGGCGCACGCCCTGGACCCGGCCGTCCTCGCCCACGATCACCTTGCGTTCGGGCGCGTCAATTTCCAGCGGCTTACGACGCTTGCGGGCTTGCCTCAACGCCCCATAGGCGCCCCAGAGCGGCTTGAGCACGTCCTCCAGCAGGGTTTCCGCCTTGCCCGTGCCGTTTCCGTCAATGGCGGCCTGCGCTTCTTCATAGGCCAGCTTGGCGGCGGACCGCATCCAGCCGCGAATGAAGCGGTGACCGATCTGATTGCCATTGCGGTCAAAAACCATGCGCACGGCCAGACACGGGCGTTCCTCGCCCTCGCGCAGCGAGCACAGATCATTGGACAGGCGCTCGGGCAACATGGGCACCACCCGGTCCGGCAGATAGACCGAGACGCCGCGATTGCGCGCGCCCTTGTCGAGCGGGCTGGCGGGCGTGACATAGGCGGCGACATCGGCGATGGCGACGATCACGATCCAGCCATCCGGATTCTTCGGATCGTCATCGGGCGCCGCCCAGACCGCATCGTCATGGTCGCGAGCGTCAGCCGGGTCGATGGTGACAAGCGGTATGTCGCGCAGATCCTCTCGATAGCCCATGGTGACGGGCTCGATGGCATCGACCTGCTTGAGTTCGGCATCCAGAAAGCCATCGGGCACGCCGTGTTCGGCCATGGCGATGATGGAGCCGGCGCGAGCGCTGTCAGCCCGGCCCACGACTTCATCGATCATGGCCGTCTTGAGACCATGACGACGCTCGGACGCGATGCGCACGATGACGAGATCGCCATCCTGAGCCTTGCTGGTCTCGCCACGGGCCGGCACCAGTTCGTGACGGGCGCGTCGATCGACCGGGACCAGACGCGCCGGGCCGCGGGTATTGTCGCGCAACACGCACAGAATCCGGTGCGCGGACTGGCCCAGCTTCTTGATGACGCTGGCTTCGTAGCCCTCTTCGTCCTTGAGCGGGGCAAGCCGTGCGAGAATCTTGTCGCCCACGCCCGCAGCGGGGCCGCGCGTACGTTCGCCGGGCTTGAGGATGATTTTCGGGCCTTGCAGCTCAGGCTTCACCGGCTGGCAGAGGAACTCGCCATCCACATCGCGGTCGATCACTTCCAGCACCGTGACCGCCGGCAGCTGGTCGGCCATTTCATAGGCCTTCTGCTCATTCTTGCGGATCTCGCCGCCATCCTCGAGCTCGCGCAAAGCGAGCTTGAGGCCGGACCGCTGGTCGCCCTTCAGTCCCAGAGCCTTGGCGAGTTCACGCTTGGTGAAGCGTCCTTCGCCCAGCCGGATCGCCTCGAGAAGGGCGTCCTTGGTGAAACCAAAGCGGGCGTATGGATCTTCGTTCAAGACGGGGCCTTTGTACTCTTCGCGGTGGTTTTCTTGGCAGTTGATTTCTTCGCGGCGGGTTTCTTGGCGGCGGTCTTGGTCTCGCCATCCGCCTTCTTGGCCGCCGGTTTCTTGGCCGAGGCCTTTTTCTTCGCCGGCGCCTTCTTCTTGGCAGGCGATTTGGCCGCTTTTGCGGCGATCAGCTCCAGCGCCTGCTCCAGCGTGACCTCGGCCGGGTCCATCTCCTTGGGCAGGGTGGCGTTGATCTTGCCGAATTTCACATAGGGGCCGTAGCGGCCGCTCATGACATTGATCGCGCCGCCCTCATCAGGGTGCTCGCCCAGCTCTTTCAACGGAGCTGCGGCTGCGCCGCCCCGACTGCGCGGATTGGCTTTCTTCTGCTCGATCAGATCGACGGCGCGGTTCAGGCCCACCTCGAACACCTCGTCGGCGTTTGCAAGGTTCGCATAGGTCTTGCCGTGCTTGACGAACGGACCATAGCGGCCAATGCCCGCCTCGATCATCTCGCCGTCTTCGGGGTGGGGGCCGACCTTGCGCGGCAGGTCGATCAGCGCGACCGCCTTCTCAAGCGTGATGGACGCCGGATCCCAGCCCTTGGGAATGGAGCCGCGGCGCGGCTTGTCCTCGTCCTCGACCTGCATTTCGAGATACGGGCCGAAGCGACCGTCCTTGAGCACGATCATGGCGCCGGTCTCGGGATGTTCGCCCAGCTCGCCATCACCGGCGACGGCGTCGAGCTCGCCCCCGCCCAGCGGCCGGGTATAGCGGCAGTCAGGATAGTTCGAGCAGCCGACGAAGGCTCCGTGCTTGCCCAGACGCAGCGACAGCGCGCCCTCATTGCATTTGGGGCAGACCTTGGGATCGGACCCATCTTCGCGCGGCGGGAAGATCAGCGGCGCCAGCGCCACATTCATCGCGTCGATCACATCGCCAATGCGCAGATCGGCGATATCCTCGATGGAGGCGTGGAAGTCCTTCCAGAAGTCGCGCAAAAGCTGCTTGTATTCGAGATCCCCTGCCGAGACCTTGTCGAGCTGGTCTTCCAGCGACGCGGTGAAGTCGTACTGGACGTAGCGTGCGAAGAAGTTTTCCAGGAAGGCGATGACGACCCGGCCCTTGTCCTCGGGCCTGAAGCGCTTGTCTTCCATGCGGACATAGTCGCGGTCGCGCAGCACCGACAGGGTGGAGGCATAGGTGGACGGACGGCCAATGCCCAGCTCTTCCATCTTCTTGACCAGCGAGGCCTCGGTATAGCGGGGCGGGGGCTGGGTGAAATGCTGTTCGGCCAGCGTCGTCTCGGCCTTTGCCGATGCGCCTTGCTTTACGGCGGGCAGGCGGTTCTCGCCTTCATCCTCTTCGTCGTCGCGGCCTTCCTGATACAGGGCGAAGAAGCCCGGGAAGGTCACGACGGTGCCCGTGGCGCGCAGGGCGAGGGACTGGTCGGCGTTCTCAAAGTCGATGGTGGTCCGCTCAAGCTGCGCCGCTTCCATCTGACTGGCCACGGCGCGCTTCCAGATCAGCGCATAGAGCTTGGCCTGATCGGCCTCCAGGCGCATCTCGTCGGGATGGCGGGTGAAGCTCGTCGGGCGGATGGCTTCGTGCGCTTCCTGGGCGTTCTTGGCCTTGGTGGAGTAAAAGCGCGGCTTCTCCGGCACGAAGTCCGATCCATGACGCTCGGCGATCACATCGCGCGCCTGCATCATCGCGCCCATATCCATGGAGACGCCATCGGTCCGCATATAGGTGATGAGACCCACCGTCTCGCCGCCCAGATTGACGCCTTCATACAGGCGCTGTGCAGTGCGCATGGTGCGTTGGGCGTCAAAGCCCAGCTTGCGCGCCGCTTCCTGCTGCAGGGTCGAGGTGGTGAAGGGCGGCGGCGGATTGCGCTTGGTGGGCTTGGCCTCGACCGCCGCCACGGTGAAGCTCGCCGACTTGATGGCGGCTTCCGCGGCGCGGGCGCGCTTTTCCTCGCCAATGGTCAGGCGGGTGATCTTTTCGCCTTCAAACCGGGTCAGTTTCGATGCGATGAGCTGATCGGCGCCCTCGGCCTTCACCTCGGCGTCCACAGACCAGTATTCCTGGCTGACGAACCGCTCGATCTCGGTTTCGCGCTCGGTGATCAGTCGCAGCGCCACAGACTGTACCCGGCCCGCCGAGCGCGCGCCCGGCAGTTTGCGCCAGAGAACCGGCGACAGGGTGAAACCCACCAGATAGTCGAGCGCACGGCGCGCCAGATAGGCCTCCACCAGCTCCATATCGAGCTCGCGCGGATTGGCCATGGCGTCGCTGACGGCTTTCTTCGTGATGGCGTTGAACGCCACACGCTGGACGTGCTTGTCCTTGAGCACCTTGCGCTTCTGCAGCGCTTCGAGAAGGTGCCAGGAGATCGCTTCACCCTCGCGATCCGGGTCAGTGGCGAGGATCAGGGTGTCGGCGTCCTTGAGCGCGTCGGCGATCGCCTTGATGCGCTCCTTGGACTTGCCCTCCACGGTCCAGTCCATCGCGAAGTCTTCCTCGGGACGCACCGATCCGTCCTTGGGCGGCAGATCGCGCACATGGCCGAAGCTGGCGAGCACGGTGTAATCGCTCCCCAGATACTTGTTGATGGTTTTGGCCTTGGCCGGGGATTCGACGACAACGACGTTCATATGATCACTGATAGCAGGGTGATACGGTCCAGCGTCAAGGCTGGTCCGGTCAATGGCGGCGGAAGGTGGGGATAGTTCATCACCCTGTCAACATGGGGCTGACGCTTGCCAGAAAGCGAGCACAGGTATACGGCTCCCCGCAGAGTTGTTCAAAGAGCAATCAAAACGATTATGGCCAAGTCCCCCACCGGCGCTTCTGACGATCCCGCCTTTCGCGAGAAGACCACCCAGGAAGCCGCGGGCTATCTTGTCGAGATGCTCGCCGCACTGTCCCATTTCGCGCACAGGGCGGATCTGAGCAATTCCTCCGTCATGCTGGCGACAGCAGCGCATGTGATTGAACAGGAATGCCGGCAAGTGACCCGAAAGCCGCCCCTGACCAATCCGGATGCGGATCCGGCTGCCTTGTTCCCCTTCTTTCCCGATGGCCGACCCCGTAGCGGCGGCCCGCGAACCTAGTCGCTGCAGACCATGCCGTTGGGCCAGATCTCACACCGGCCCGCCAGTTCCAGTTCCACAAGCGCCGCCAGGACGACGCGCGCTGGCGCCCGGGTCAGCCGCGCCAGTTCGTCGCGGGAGACAGGGGTGGGGGACAGCAGCCCGGCGATGCGCTCGCGAATGTCGGACACGGCCTCATCGAGTGCGCGCGCATCCTCGAACTCGTCTTCAAAGTCTGCGCCTGAGGGTTCCTCGAGTTTCGGGCGGCGCGCGCCGGACAGGATGTCGATGACATCCTCCACGCCCTGGATCAGCGCTGCGCCATCCTGAAGGAGGCGGTTCGAGCCGCGGGCGCGGGGATCCAGGGGCGAGCCCGGAACCGCCATGACTTCGCGGTTCTGCTCCAGCGCATAGCGCGCTGTAATGAGCGAGCCCGAGCGCTCCGCCGCCTCCACGACCAGAACGCCCAGGGAGAGCCCCGAGATCAAACGGTTGCGACGCGGGAAGTCGCGCGCCTGCGGGCTGTAGCGGGGCGGGCTCTCGCTCACCAGCAGGCCCTGTTCGGAGATGGCGTGATAGAGCGCCTCGTGCTCGGGCGGGTAGATCGAGGTGAGACCGCCGGCCAGCACGGCGATGGTCCCGGTTTCAAGGCTGGCGGCATGGGCGGCGCCGTCTATGCCCCGCGCCAGCCCCGAGGCGATCAGAACGCCGCGTTCTCCCAGGCCCCGCGCCAGATCGCCTGCAAAGCGCAATCCCGCGGCGGACGCGTTGCGCGCGCCGACCATGGCGCAGACCGGCTTGTCTGAGAGCAAGAGTGGGCCTTTGACCGTGATCACCGGCGGTGGTGGATCAAGGGCCGCCAGATCTGAGGGAAACTCCGCCTCACAGGCGCACAACAGGCGCGCGCCAAAGTTTTCTATGTCGGCCAGCTCGTCCTCGGCCTGATCGCGGGCGATCGCCTTCAGCGGCTTGGCGCGGCCGCCGCGCTTTGAAAGGTCCGGCAGGGCGTCAATGGCGCGACTGGCGGTTTCGAAGCGCTCGATCAGCTTGGCGAAGGTGACAGGTCCACCCCCCGAGGTGCGCGACAGGCGAAGCCAGTCCACGCGCTCGGTCGGGGAGAGGGACCGGCGCGTCACGTCTTCTTGGCCCCGATTTTGGGTTCCTCACCCTTGAGGATGCGGCCGATATTCTCCTGATGCCGCCAGTAGAGCAGCGCGGCGAGGAAGAGCGCGAGAATGGCGACGTCCTCACGGCCGAAGGCATAGGCCAGAGCCGGGGCGGCGAGGGCTGCAGTGAGCGCGGACAGGGATGACATGCGCAGCATCAGCGCCATGCCCAGCCAGACAAAACAGGTCAGGGCCCCGACGGGGAAGTGGGCGGCCAGCAGCACCCCGAGAAAGGTCGCCACGCCCTTGCCGCCCTTGAACTTCAGCCAGACCGGGAAGCAATGGCCAAAGAAGGCCGCGCCGCCCGCAATCAGGCCCGCCGTGGGATTGGCGAAATAGGTGAAAAGCAGGCAGGCGAAACCCGCCTTGCCTGAGTCGAGGATGAGCGTGGCGAGCGCCAGATCCTTGCGGCCTGTGCGCAGCACATTGGTCGCGCCGATATTGCCCGAGCCGATGGCGCGAATATCCCCAAGCCCGGCCAGCTTGGTCAGCAGCAGGCCGAACGGGATCGAACCGAACACATAGCCGACGACCAGCGCCGCCGCGAACCAGGGATCAAACATCATTACTCATCTTCCAGTTGATGGATAATCGCGCCTTCCGCGACCGTGATCAAGGTGCGACCGAACAGGCGGCGCCCGGAAAAGGCGCTTGGCGCGCGGCATTGCAGGGCGCCGCGGCCATAGACGAAGGGGGCGCGGGGGTCGAACGCCACAAGGTCCGCCGGCGCGCCCTCTTCAAGTCGTCCCTGTTCGAGGCCAAGAATGTCCGCCGGGCCGGAGGTCACCGGGCGCAGCGCTTCAGCGAGGCTCATGCGCCCCTCTTCAGCCAGTCCGCACAGAACAGGCAGCAGGGCTTCCAGCGTGGCGGAGCCGGGCGCAGCTTCGGGGAAGGGATGGGCCTTGGATTCGTTGGTCAGGGCGATGTGGTCAGACACCACCGCGTCGATACGGCCCTCGCTCAGCGCATCGATCAGCGCCTGACGGTCGTTTTCGCTGCGCAGGGGCGGCTCCAGCCGGTAGCGCGGGTCCAGACCGCCGGTATCCATCTCGTTGAAGCTGAGATGGCTCACCGGAACCGTCACAGCGACTTCCAGACCGTCTGAGCGGGCCCCGCGAACGGCGTCGAG
The DNA here is from genome assembly GCF_002433705.1 of Oceanicaulis sp. UBA6590. NCBI lineage: Bacteria > Pseudomonadati > Pseudomonadota > Alphaproteobacteria > Maricaulales > Maricaulaceae > Oceanicaulis > Oceanicaulis sp. UBA6590. Next base: position 20,959 of record NZ_DJIQ01000030.1, on the reverse strand, counting down.
CGCCTCGCGCGTGGTGACGCGGTCGAAGATCAGGCGCGCACCGGTTAGGGCAGCCAGTGATGCGTCGCGCTTGAGCGCCATGGCTTCCGATTGCGCAGGCCGTGAGGGCAGGCCCAGGCGCATGGAGAGATCACTCTCGGTCGCCAGCGTGCCGCGGCTGAGGCCGTGATCTTCCGGACGCAGGCTGACCCAGGCGTCAAACCCGCCCGCGTAAGCCAGAACCCGGCGCGCCAGGCGCGTATCGGACACCGGCTGGCCGCCATCCCCCAGATACAGCGCGCCGGCGCGCAGCATCAGACCGATCTCGGCCATGTCCTCAGGTGAGCTGACGCAGAGCCCGGCCGCATAGAGCCGGACAGCGCTCGTGAGCGCCGCCGCGTTCACCGCCGCAATGTCTTCAGGGGTGCGGAACCCGCCGCCGCTTTCAGGCGAGAGCACCAGCGTCGCGACGCCGCCGGCCGCCGCCGCGCGGGCCGCGGCATCAACACCGCGGGCGCCGGTTGAAGCAGGATCGGCCGTGCAGCGCATGTCGATGAGGGCCGGCGCGAGGACCGCGCCCTTCACATCGATCACCTGCTCGTCGTCGTGCGCCACGAGATCGGGACCGATCTCCTCGATCAGGCCGTCGCGCACACGCAGGGCGCCGAACTCGTCGCGGCCAGACGCCGGATCGATCAGGCGGGCGTTTTCAAACAGCATCATGCCCCGTCTCCCAGACCATCGGCGTCATGGTTGCGCATGTCCGCAATCGTGGAATTGGGCGCGCGACCCGTGATCAGCTCGAGGATGGCGGAGCGCACCGCGACGCCGCTTTCCACCTGCTCGAGGATCAGGGCGCGTTCGGGGTCGTCCGCCAGCGCGCCGTCAATCTCCACGCCCCGGTTCATCGGCCCCGGATGCATCACGAGACAATCTGGGGCGGCGCGTTCGAGGCGCGCTTCGTTGAGGCCCCAGAGCGCGGCGTATTCGCGATCAGACGGGATCAGACCGCCGGTCATGCGCTCTTTCTGGATGCGCAGCGCCATGACCGCGTCACAGCCTTCGAGCGCCACGTCGAGATCATGAAACACCGTGACGCCCCAGCGATCCGCATCGGCGGGCAGCAGGGTCGCCGGGCCGCACAGGCGCACCTCGGCGTTGAGCAGGTTCAGGAGCGACACGTTCGAGCGGGCGACCCGAGAATGCAGGATGTCGCCGACGATCAGGATGCGGCGACCGCCGACCTCGCCCCAGCGGCGGGTCAGGGTGAAGGCGTCAAGAAGCGCCTGCGTCGGGTGTTCATGGGCGCCATCGCCGGCATTGACGGTCGGAAGGCCGGTGATGCGGGCGAAATGGGCTGCCGCGCCCGCCGCCTTGTGGCGCACCACCAGCACGTCCGGGCGCATGGCCGCAAGGGTCAGGGCGGTGTCGTCAAGGCTCTCGCCCTTGGAGATCGAGGCGCTGCCGGCGGCGAAGTTCACCACGTCGGCGCCGAGGCGCTTGGCGGCGATCTCGAAGCTGGCGAGCGTGCGGGTCGAGTTCTCGAAGAAGAGATTGATCTGGGTCAGGCCTTTGAGGCTGTTGCCCGCTTTCTCGCCGAGCCGCGCCTTGTCGAAATGATGCCGGGCGCGCTCGAAAATCATCTGCACGTCGAGCGGGTTGAGATCCCCGACGCTCAACAGGCTGTCATGGGGAAAATCGTAGGCGAAGCCTGTACGCTCCATCAAAGCGCCTCCCGAAATGCGTTTGCGGCGGTATAGGCGCGCACATCGGTTGGGGCAAGCTGAACGGTGTCGTAGTCCTTCAGAGCGACAGCGCGATCGCCGCGGCCACGGGCAGGGTGATGACGCTGGTGAGCACGGTCAGCGTGATCATGCCCGCCGTCAGTCCGGCCTCGCCGTCAAAGTCCGCGGCGACGGCGTAGATGAACGCGGCCGCCGGCGCGGCGCCGGCGATCGCCATCAGCACCGCGAAATCACCCGAGAAGCCAAAGGCCAGCGCCAGACCGAGATAGACCACCGGCCCCACGCAGGTGCGCAGCAGCGCCGCGGACAACAATACCGTCAGTCGGCCCTTCAGCGCCTTGAAATCCAGACCTGCGCCCATGGACAGCAGGATCACCGCCATGGAGCCCGCGCCGATCATCTCGATGGGACCGACCAGGAAGGCGATGCGGCCCAGCCCGCTCAGATTCGCAGCAAGGCCCAGCACGCAGGCGAGCACCACCGGGTCTTTGGCGGTCTTGATCAATGCTGCTTGCAGGCCGCGTCCTGACGTCAGGGCGAAACTGGCCACGGCGGCGGCGGCGCCAATGATGACGCCGGTGGCGGACACCGCTGCGCCCGCGCTAGCGATCGTGTCGCCGAGCAGGCGGTCAGCCAGGGCGAGGGAGAGGACGATGTTCCACATCACGGCGCTGGCGATCATGGGCGCCGTGATGCGGCCTGAAGGACTGATCATCCGGCCCAGAACAAGCGCCAGCGCGATCATGATGAAGGAGCCGAGCGCGGAGACGCCCGCCAGCGTCAGGCTTTGCCCGCCGTCAAACTGCGCCTGCGCCAGCAGGGCGAACAGGAAGCTCGGCAACAGCAGGCGATGGTTCAGCGCATTCACGCCGCGCCAGTGCTCGCGTGGGATATAGCCCAGCGCGCGCACGCCATACCCGAGGACGATGATCAGGAAGACCGGCAGGAAGGCAGAGAGGATGATCTGTGTCATAGAAAGCTGGTGGTCCAGATCCAGAAGGGCATGGCGAGGAAGGCCAGAAGCGTGGTGGCGGTCACATGCCCGGCCATCAAACGCGCATCCCCGCCCAGCTCGGCCGCCAGCACATAGGCGGCGGCGGCCCCCGGCGTGGAGCCGATGGCGGCCAGAAGCGCCAGCGCCACGCCCTCAACCCCGAACAGGCGCCCGAGCACGATGAAAACAAGCGGCGCGATGATCAGCTTGAGGCTGACCGACAGCATCAACAGCTTGGGGCGCGCCTTGAGTGCGGAGAAGTCGAGTCCCGCGCCAATGGCCATCAGGATCAGCGGCAGGGCGGCGCGACCGGCGAGGGCCGCGGTGTCGGCCACAGGGCCGGTCTGGAACAGGCCGAGCGCATTGCACGCTGCGCCCAGAAGGCAGGCGATGATCAGCGGATTGGTGACGATGCGCATGCCGACGCGGCGGGCGTCAGGTTTGACGTCGCTTGTCCCCCAGATCGTCAGCACCACCACGCACATCACATTGATCAGCGGGACGGTGGGCGCGAAGACCAGGGCGGCCAGCGCATTGCCCTCGGTTCCGAAGGCGGTTCCGGCGAGCGCCAGCAGCACGAAGCCGTTCCAGCGCACGCCGCCCTGAAAGAGGCTGGTATAGGCAGGACCCGGAACGGGCAGGGGTTTGAGGGCGAGGCAGAGCGCCCCCATCACCACAAAGCCCAGGGTCACCGCGATGAGGAAGGAGCCGGCGGGCAGGCCCGCATAATCGGCGCGGGAAATGGTCGAGAACAATAGCGAGGGCAGCAGCGCCTGATAGCTGAGCCGGTTCACGCCCAGCCACAATTCCTTGCGCACCAGGCCTGAGCGCCGCATGGCCCAGCCGAGCGCGATCACGCCGAAAATGGGGATCAGGGCGCTCGCGACGGCGTTCATGAGATCGGATCGTCCGGGGCGAGGGGCGTATGGGTGACGCCCTGATTGATGCGGCCGATGGCGCTTTCCAGAATCACCGCCGCGGCCTGGGCATCGACAAAGTCCTTGCGGTGGGACGGCTTCACGCCCGCCTCGATCAGCGACTCGGTCGCCGCAAAGGTGCTCAGGCGTTCGTCCTGATAGGCGACAGGCAGATCCCGCAGCCGTAGAAGGTTCGTCACGAAGGAGCGCGAAGACTGCGCCCGGCGGCCATCCCCGCCATGCATGTGCAGCGGCAGGCCGACAATCAGGCCCACGCAGGCGCGCTCGTCATAGAGCTTGAGCAGCGCCTGGGCGTCCTGGGTGAATTTCTCGCGCTGGATGGTGGTCAGGGGCGTGACCAAAGTTCGATCGGTATTGGACACCGCCACGCCCAGCGTTTTCGTGCCGGGATCAATGGCCATCAGCGGGCCTTGGGGGAGCAGGGCGGGATCGAGAAACAGCATGGCTTCCGTTTAGGCCTCTGAACCGCGCAAGGGAAGAGCCGGACTCCGTCACAATCTTGCGCCGCAGCACCGGCGTTGGTACGCAGAGCGCTTAGCCTTGCCCTCCCATCCGGAGACCTGCCCATGTCTGTGACCCAAGACGATGTCCGGCGCATTGCGCGTCTGGCCCGCATCGCCGAGCCGGCTGACCGTCTCGATTCGCTCACCAATGAACTCAATGGCATTCTCGACTGGGTCGAGCAGCTCAATGAGGTTGATGTCACGGGCGTCGAGCCGATGACCACGCCGGTCCAGACCCCGTTGCCCCTGCGCGCGGACGAGATCACCGATGGCGGCAAGCGCGACGATATTCTGGCCAACGCCCCGAAAGCCGAAGAAGGCTTCTTCGTTGTGCCCAAGAGCGTGGAGTAAGCGCAGATGACCGAGTTTACCCAGCTCTCTTTGTTTGATGTGCTCGAGGGCCTTGAGAAGAAGGACTTCTCGGCGGTCGAGGTTGCCGAAGCGACGGTCAAGGCGGCGGAAGCGGCGCAAGGCGCGCTCAACTGCTTCACCTTCATCGACGGCGACAAGGCGAAAGAGATGGCGCAAGCCTCTGACGCCCGCCGCGCCAAGGGCGAGGCCGGTCTACTTGAGGGCGCGCCGATCGCGATCAAGGACTTGTTCGGCGTTTACGGCGTTGAGACCGCCGCGAGCTCGAACATCCTCAAAGGCTTCAAGCCGCGTTACGAATCCACCGTCACCGGCAAGCTCTGGGATGCGGGTGCGGTGTTCTTCGGCAAGACCTCCATGGACGAATTCGCCATGGGGTCCTCCAACGAAACCGCCGCTTCGGGTCCGGTGATCAACCCCTGGCGCGCCAAGGGCTCCACCGAAAATCTGGTTCCGGGCGGCAGCTCGGGCGGCTCTGCGGCGGCGCTGGCGGCCGGCATTTCCTATGGCGCGACCGGCACCGACACCGGCGGCTCGATCCGCCAGCCGGCGGCGTTCACCGGCCTTGTGGGCGCGAAACCCACTTATGGCCGCTGTTCGCGCTGGGGCGTTGTGGCGTTCGCAAGCTCGCTCGACCATCCGGGCCCGTTCGGCAAGACGGTGAAGGACACGGCGCTGCTCACCCAGGTGATGTCGGGCCATGATCCCAAGGATTCCACCTCCTATCCGGGCGCGGTTCCGGACATGGTCTCGGCTGTCGGCCGCGGCGTGAAGGGTCTGAAGATCGGCATCCCGAAAGAGTATCGCGTCGACGGCATGCCGTCCGACATTGATGCGTTGTGGGAGAAGGGCGCCCAATGGCTCAAGGAGCAGGGCGCGGAGATCGTCGAGATTTCCCTGCCGATGACCAAATACGCCCTGCCGGCCTACTACATCATCGCCCCGGCGGAAGCCTCCTCGAACCTCGCGCGCTATGACGGCATGCGCTTTGGTCAGCGCGTCGAGGGTGAAGACCTGATCGACACCTATGAGAAGACGCGCGGTCAGGGCTTTGGCGACGAGGTTCAGCGCCGCATCCTGATCGGCACCTATGTGCTGAGCGCGGGCTATTACGATGCGTACTACCTCAAGGCCCTGAAGGTGCGCCGCAAGATCCTTGAGGATTTCAACGCCGCCTTTGAAGGCGTGGACGCCATTCTGACGCCCACCACGCCGAGCGCGGCCTTTGGCATTGGGTCGAAAGCCGATGCGGACCCGATCGAGATGTATCTCAATGACATCTTCACCGTGACCGCCAATATCGCCGGCATCCCGGCGATGAGCGTTCCGGCGGGTCTGGACAAGAACGGTCTGCCGCTGGGCCTTCAGGTCATCACCAAGGCGCTGGACGAGGAAACCATGTTCGCCGTCGGCGGCGCGCTGGAACAGGCTGCAGGCTTCACGGCCAAGCCGGAGCAGTGGTGGGGGTGAGCCAACTATCCTCGACCCTCGCTGAGCTGTTACCCAAGGGCTTGGGCGACCATCCGGTCAGATTTTTCCTTTTTATCTGGCCGGTTTTCGGGGGGCTTGGATTGCTGTTGGCTTCTGGTGAGGAAGGCAGCTGGATCGTCACCAGGCTTGAAAGGTTCGGGATTGCTTCCAGCCAATATATTCTCTCCGGTTGCTTGCTGATTTTATCCGGACTTTGCTTTGCTATCGCCTTTTTGTGGGTTCTCTGGTTGCACGTCAGTTCAAAAACCTGGGATGGATCAAAAGACTAATGCCGCTACCCCGCCTCCTCATGATCGGCTTCGGCCTGGTCGCCATTCTGGGCGCGCTGCTCGCGTCCGGGCGGCTGGGTGAGGGCGGCGTGCAGATGGCGGTGGGGATCACGCTACTGGTTACGGGCGCAATCGGTGTGATGAACACCATCTTCTTCACCCGGCTCAAGCGCTCGCTCGATGACATGGCGAGCAAATCCCCGGATGCGCCCGCCAGCGATTCCTCGACCGGGGAGGCGTCCTGATGCGAGCGATCTGGTATGAGGCTCAAGGCGCGGCGGACGATGTGCTGACGCTGGGCGAGCGCCCCGACCCAACGCCCGGCCCGGGCGAGGTGGCGGTGTTCATCAAGGCGTCGGGCGTCAATCCATCCGATGTGAAGACCCGCGCCGGTCTGCGCGCGCCGATGAGCGTGGCGCGGCAGATCCCGCATTCCGATGGCGCCGGCGTCATCCGCGCCGTCGGCGAGGGCGTGGACCCGGCCCGCATTGGCGAGCGGGTGTTTGTCTTCAACGCCGCCTTCAAGCGTGCTGGCGGGACCTGCGCCGAGATCTGCGTCGTGCCCGTCGAGTTTACTGGCGCGCTGCCGGATACGGTGAGCTTTGAAGAAGGCGCGGCGCTGGGCATTTCCGCCCTGACGGCCCATCGCGCGCTGACGGCCAATGGCCCGGTCACAGGCAGGACACTGCTGGTCACCGGCGGCGCGGGGGCTGTGGGCCTTCAGGCGATCCAGCTCGCCAAATGGATGGGTGCGGGCAAGGTCATCACCACGGTGTCGGGTCCGGAAAAGGCCGAAGCCGCGCTGGACGCGGGCGCGGACGAGGTGGTGAATTATCGCCAGCAGGACGTGGTCGAGGCGATCGAGGCCATGACCGAAGGCGAGGGCGTTGATCACATCGTCGAGGTGGAGTTCGGCGGCAATCTGGCGGCGTCTGTCGCGCTGATACGTCCGCACGGCCTGATCGCCAGCTATGGCAGCGAGGGGGAGAAGACGCCCGAATTGCCGTTCTATGATCTGATGTTCAAGAACGCCGGATTTCAGAGCGTGTTCGTCTACACGCTCACCCCGGCCCAACGGGCCTCAGCCGTTCAGGATGTGACCCGTGCGCTGGCCGAAGGCGCGCTTAAACCGCGCATCGACAGCGTATATGCCTTGGAAGATTGCGCCGACGCCCATAAACGGGTGGAGGCCGGAGACAAAATCGGGAGCGTCATCGTCACCCCTGCGTGAAGATGCGCCTGTTCAGTTGAGATAGAGAAGACCGCGATGAGCAGCGAGCACACCTACGTGATCAAAGGCGCCACAGGCGATTGGGAACTCGTCATGGGGCTTGAGGTGCACGCCCAGGTCAAATCCAATGCCAAGCTGTTCTCCGGCGCGGCGACGGCCTTTGGCGCAGAACCCAACACGCAAGTCTCCCTGGTGGATGCGGGCATGCCCGGCATGCTGCCGGTGATCAACGAAGCCTGTGTGGCGCAAGCGGTGCGTACGGGTCTGGGGCTGAACGCCCAGATCAACGCCTTCTCGCGCTTTGACCGGAAGAACTATTTCTACCCGGATCTGCCGCAAGGCTATCAGATCAGCCAGTTCGCCCATCCGATCGTGGGTGAGGGCGAGATCGAGTGCGAACGCGATGACGGAACCCTGTTCACCGTGGGCATCGAGCGCCTGCACCTGGAGCAGGACGCCGGCAAGTCGATCCACGATCTTGATCCGACCGCAACCTATGTGGACCTGAACCGCTCCGGCGTGGCGCTGATGGAAATCGTGTCCCGCCCGCATATCCGCACGCCCGGCGATGCGGCGGCCTATGTGCGCACCCTGCGCACCATCCTGCGCTATCTCGACACCTGCGGCGGCGACATGGAAAAGGGTCAGATGCGCGCCGACGTGAACGTGTCGGTCTGCCGTCCGGGCCAGTACGAGAAATTCATCGAGACCGGCTCGTTCGAGCATTTGGGCACGCGCTGCGAGATCAAGAACGTCAACTCGCTGCGCTTCATCATGCAGGCCATCGAGTACGAGGCCCAGCGTCAGGTGGATATCCTGGAAGAGGGCGGAACCATCGATCAGGAAACCCGCCTGTTCGACGCCAATGCCGGCGTGACCCGCTCCATGCGTTCGAAAGAAGAAGCGCACGACTATCGCTATTTCCCGGACCCCGACCTGCTGCCGCTGGTTCTGGAAGACAGCTTTATCGCCGATCTGAAGGCGAACCTGCCCGAACTGCCCGCCGAAAAGCGCAAGCGTTTCGTCGAGGAGCTGGGCCTGTCGGAATACGACGCCTCGGTTCTGGCGGCTGACAAGGATCGCGCGGACTATTTCGAGAAAGTGCTCGAAGGCCGTGATCCGAAACTGGCTGCGAACTGGGTCAATAACGAGCTCTTTGGCCGTCTGAACAAGGAAGGCCTCGGCATCACCGAGAGCCCGGTCAGCCCCGAACAGCTGGGCGGCATCGTCTCGCTGATCATGGACAAGACCATTTCTGGCAAGATCGCCAAGGACGTGTTCGAGATCGTCTGGGCCGAAGGCGGCGACCCGGCCAAGATCGTCGACGAGCGGGGCATGAAGCAGGTGACCGATACCGGCGCCATCGAGAAGGTCATCGACGATCTGATCGCGGCGAACCCTGATCAGGCCGAGAAGGTCAAGGACAAGCCCAAGACCATGGGCTGGTTCGTGGGCCAGGTGATGAAGGAAATGGGCGGCAAGGCGAACCCGCAAGCCGTCAACGAAATCCTCGCCAAGAAACTTCTGGGCTAGGCGTTTCGTCAAAGCTGAATGACAAAACCCCGGAGCCTGGCTCCGGGGTTTTTTGTTTGGGATGAAACCCCGGCCAAGCGCAGCGCCGAGCCGGGGCCTCGCGCAGAATAGGGCGCCTTGAGCGGACAGAGGTCCCGGGTCTTCGCTCCGCTCGCCTGGGAATTCAGCTCTCTATTTATTACTCTTCCCCGGCGAAGGCCGGGTGCCCAGAGCCGCTGAACGTGAGCATATGATGATCTCTGGGTCCCGGCCTTCGCCGGGAAAGAGGTCAATTGTCGATCAGAATTATAGGGTCGAGAAGTTTGCAGCTCTCCACACCCTCTCTGGTGACACGCCCGGCGAACGCGCTAACGTGGCGGCATGACCCAACAGCCTGACTCCGCCCTTGCTGATATTGTCCCGGTTGATGAGCTGCGCTCGCGCGCGGAAGCCATCTGGGACTGGATCCAGGTCTCGGCCCTCAATATCGACAATGCGCTGCAGCTGGCGCTGATCGTGGCGGCGTTCGTGCCCGCATTGCTGTTCGGGCCGCGCCTGCGCAACTTCATCCACGCCCAGACCAAATCGCGCATCAAGACCGGCCTGTGGCGACGCCTGCTGACGGCGGCGCTCGAGCTGATGACGCCTCTGGCGCTCTATCTGGTGCTCACCGTGATCCGGGTGGGGCTGGGGGCGCTCGACCGCCCCGTGGCCATTGTCAGCGCGGCGATCAGCCTGATGAGCGCCTGGCTGATCATCCGGGCGGTGACGCTGGTGATCCGATCGCATTTCTGGTCGGCGGTGGCGTTCTACATCGCCTGGCCTGTGGCGGCGCTCGATGTGTTCGGGCTGCTCGATGATGTCATCGCCCAGCTTCAGGCCTTGGCCATCCCGCTGGGGGAAACCAGTGAGGGCGAACCCGTCCAGCTCAGCCTGTTCGATGTGCTGCGCACGATGATCTATTTCGGCCTTCTGTTCTCGGTGGCGAGCTTCGCCGGGCGGGCCATAGACAAGCAGCTTCAGCAATCAGACGAGATTTCCCCGGCGCTCAGCGCGTTGATCTCCAAGGTCCTCGGCGTGCTCTTGCCCGTGCTGGCGCTGCTGATTGCTCTGCAGATGACGGGCTTTAACCTCGCTACGCTGGCCATCTTCTCCGGCGCTGTCGGCATTGGCGTCGGTCTGGGTCTGCAGAAGACCGTATCCAATTTCGCAGCCGGCTTCACGCTGCTGGCGGACAAGTCGATCAAGCCCGGCGACGCCATCGAGGTGGACGGCCAGTTCGGCTGGGTGACCGGCATGCAGGCGCGTTATGTGTCGATCCGCACCCGCGACGGCACCGAAATGCTGCTGCCGAACGACCATTTCATCAATAACGGCGTCACCAACTGGTCCAAATCCGACCATATCGTGCGCCTGCACGCGCCCTTTGGCGTCTCCTATGGCACGCGGGACCTGAAGAAGGTGCAGGCCCTCGCCATAGAAGCGGCGAAGACCGTCGACCGGGTGGTGTCCGAGCGTGAGCCGGTCTGCAATGTCATGGAGTTCGGCGACTCCTCGGTGAATTTCGACCTGCGCTTCTGGATACGCGATCCGCAGAATGGCCAGGCGAATGTGCGTTCGGATGTCTATCTCGCCCTGTGGGAAGTCCTGCACGAGGACGGCATCGAGATTCCGTTCCCGCAAATGGATCTCTATGTGAAGTCCCTGCCGGAGCGGGCGAAGGCGCTACAGGCGGATGCGACGGAGACGATCGAGGCAAAGTCCGAGGACAAATCCGACGCCGACTAGGCCGAGCATATGAGGCAAGGGAGCCCTTGTGATGGTGTGGGTAACTGTAATCGCCCCTGTGTTCTTGCTTGAGACCGCACAGCCAATAGAGCCGCTCGCCGATCAACTCCTCTCCGGTGAGCTGGATCCTGTCACCTATGATTACGGCGCAATCCGGTTTGAGGCGGGCGATGAGGTCACTGGCTGGGAGCGCCTTGGCGCTCTTGAACGCGCGGTCAGCCTTCAGGTCGCGCCTGAGAATGTGCGGGAAGGCGCTCGGCTTGATATCGAGCAGGCCGGGTGTGAGATGACAGCGGTGCTGGGCGGCGTTCAGCTCGCGAAACGTGCGCCTGACCTCGCATCTTATGAAGCAGCACACGATCAGGGCGTTGCACTCTATCAAAGTGCGCAAGCAGAGCTTGATCGTCGTCTGCAAGCCGCTCCGAGCGAGCTGGATGCTGCGATCATTCGTGATCAGTTCTGGCGAGATCTGATGCTGGAACCGCGCGATCCGGCTTTGAGTGGGTTCGCGGCGGAGTTCGAGCTGAACGTGCTGTACCGCGGACTGTGCAAGTCGGACCGGGCGAACGGGAACTATTTGCGTCACCTGATGGCGGATCCGCAGCGCCTTATGACGCTGATCTATGGCGAGGATGCTCCCGCACGTGCAGACCTTGTCCAGCATGCATCCGCATCGTTTCAACGTGATGTGATTGCCTTGATGGAGGCTTCAACGACGTTCGGGGACGCGCTTTATCAGAGACGCGCTCAAGCCTTTCTGACAGATCGGGTGCGTGTGGCCGAACGCCAGCCTCAGATTTACGCCACGCAAGGCCAATGTGTGCGCGGGCGTTGGTCTTACAGTCAGCCTGTCGACCTTGAACGGGCCCGACAAGAACGCGCCGAGATCGGATTGGAGCCGCTGGAAGTCGCGCGCGAGATACACGACCGGGCCTGTCAGAGGCGGTTGGGCGCAGCTCTTCGCGACGAGTTCTAGTTCACGCCGAGCAGCTCGCCCCGCCCAGCACGCAGAACTGGGCGCAGTATTTGTGGTTCAGGCTGACAGGCTTGAGGCTGGCTTCCAGCGTCTCGGCCAGCTCGAACTCGTCTTCATAGGGCAGCAGCGTGCAGGCGATGACGCTGGGTCGCTCCGCGCCGCGGCGCTTGATCACCATGCGCTGGCTGGCGCACATGATGTCCTTGGGGCTCTTGTCGAGAATACCCCAGCAGGCGGTGGTGATCTCGGGCGGATCGCCGGCTTCATCCATTTCGGGGAAGATCACGAGGCGGGACGGGTCTTCAGACGGGATATCCACGCCCAGCCCGTCAAACAGCGTCCTGAAGCCCGCGCGCGCTTCGGCGTCGGTCTCGTTCCAGAGCGAGCGGCCGGCTGCGCTGAGCGTGAAACCGTGTTCGGCCAGCCATTGCATCCCCTCGACGGTGGCGTCAAAGCCGCCCGCGCCGCGTTCGGCGTCGTGATTTTTGCGCGTGTAGTGATCCAGGCTCAGGCGCATCTCGATCCGGTCGCCATAGCGCGCCTGAAGGTCGAGAAGCCCCTCCTGAACCCGCGGCCGCATCATCGGCTTCATGGCGTTCGTCAGCACCAGCACGCGATGGCCGCGCTCGAGCGAGACTTCCATCAGGCGGACCATGTCCGGGTTCATGAAGGGCTCGCCGCCGGTAAAGCCGATCTCCACCGTGCCGAAGCCGAGCGCATCGATCTCATCGAGATAGGAGACCACATCCGTCTCGCTCAGATAGACGAGGGCGTCATTGGTGGGCGAGCTGAGGATGTAGCAGTTCTTGCACTCGATATTGCAGAGCGTGCCGGTGTTGAACCACAGCGTCTTGAGCGTATCGAACCCTACGGCCGCCCGGCGTTCGCCCTTGGCGGTGGTGACAGGGTCTGTGAATTTCAGAAGGGGCGCTGAAGCGTCAGGCATGTACGGTCCGAGTCAAAAGCTTTGCTGAGGCTTGCGAAGCTAGGGCAGGGCGGGGGGCCCGGCAATCACGCTCAAGAGGATGTGTCTGCGTCGTGTTCGGATGGGCTCATGCCTCATCGCTGAGCCAGAAGACCTGCTCGACCGGCTGACCCAGGGCGCGGGCGATCTTCAGCGCCAGCAGGGCGGACGGGGTGAAGACCCCGTTCTCGACAGTATTGATGGTCTTGCGGGTGACGCCCACCCGAGCCGCCAGATCGGCCTGGGTCAGGCCCGCTTCGGCGCGCAACGCCTTCATCGCGTTCTCCAGCCCGCTCCGGCTCATGCTGCGTCCTCTTCACCTTCTCCGCGGCGATCATACAGGACCGTAGCAACGAAGAAGCTGGAAACGGACAGTCCGGTCAGGATCTTGAGCAGCAATGCGCCCTCGACACCGAAATTGCTGAGCGTCATGGCGAGCACGGTGCACAGGGTGATCACCCAGAACGCGGCTTCAGCGGCGCGACGGCGCACATCGCGCGCCCATTCGTCATTTATGACGTCATAGCCGACGCTCTTGTAGGCGCGTCTGGCATTCATGAAATACACACTGATCGTCACCAGCCAGAGCCCGAAGCCAAGCAGGCTGACGACAAGGCCGGTTGCAGAGAGGGATGCCGGCATCTGCTCTGACGCGGCGACCCCTCCGCCGGCTTGCCAGGCGAAAAAACCAGCGGCCTGACACAGCAGGCAGACTCGCATGCGGGCGTTGAGGGCTTCGAGCTGATCCATGACGTCTCTCTTGCGCTATGTCACCTTGAGGTAACATTGCGCAGTCAGGACGCCTCGTCGAGGTCCGCCTTGAAGGCCTGTGCAAAATGCAGGCAAAACGCCAGCACCGGCGCCGCGATCATGAGATCGATCAGCGGCGATTGCGGCGCCTGGGCGAGTCCAATGAGAGCAGCGGAGATCGCCATCGCCACGCCGAGCGCGATGAGGGCGCTGCGCGAGGCCGGTCCGATCGCCTCGGAGCGGAAAATGTCGAACGCCTTGGCCTTGCGTGCGTGCAGGACCGTCCCCGCCAGCAATATCAGGCCCACAATGGTCAGCCCCATGCCGATGCCGGACACGGAGAAGCCGACCCCGATCAGACCGAAGGCGATCAGGGCCTCGCCTGCCTGCCAGCCCGCGAACCCGACGCCGAACAGGCGCGTGAACAACCGGGTCCGTCGGGCGAGGGAGGTCTTGAGCGCGGGATCGGTCACGTCTTGATCAGCCCGATTTCACGCAGGCGTTCCAGCAGGTATTCGTGCGCGGTCATCGGTTCGGGGTACCGGTTGGGGCGCTCCTCGCTGATGCAGCCGGGCAGGGTTTCGATCAGGAAGTCGGGATTGAAGTGCAGGAAGAAGGGCGTGGAATAGCGTGAGAAGCCCATGCGCTCCCTGGACGGATTGACCACGCGATGCGTCGTGGAGGGATACACATGGTTCGTCAGACGCTGCAGCATGTCGCCGATATTGATCACCAGCGCGCCGGGCGGCGGCTGGATTGGCAGCCAGGCGCCCGTCTTGGTCTTGACCTGCAGACCCGCTTCTTCGGCGCCCAGCAACAGCGTGATGACGTTGATGTCTTCATGCGCACCCGCCCGGACGCCGGAGGGATCGCCGTCGATGGGCGGATAGTGCAGCAGGCGCAGAATGGAGTTGCCGTCATTCACGGTCTTGGAGAACCAGCTCTCCTCAAGGCCCAGATCCCTGGCCAGGGCCTTCAGAAGCACGGCGCCCATTTCATCGAGCGCGGCGTAGAGCGCCTGGATGCTCTCGTCGAAACGGGGGATTTCCGTCACCGGGACATTCGGCGGCATCACGTCGGAATACTTGTGGCCCTCGGGCAAGTTCCGGCCATGGTGCCAGAATTCCTTGAGGTCCTTCTGGTCCATGCCCTTGGCGTTTTCGGTGCCAAAGGGCGTATAGCCGCGCTGGCCGCCGCCGTTTTCAATGGCGTAGGCGCGCTTGGTGGCGTCGGGCAGCGCGAAGAAGGCCTTGGCGTCCTCCAGGGCGCGATCAATCACGTCCTGATCTACAGGGTGATCGCTGATCACCGCAAAGCCGGTTTCACGGAAGCTGGCGCCCAGATCGCGGGCGAAGGCTTCGGGATTCTCTCCGGCGAGCTTGAAGGACACCGGCTCGAGGGTCTGGTCGGTCAAAATGATATCGGTCATGGCGGGCTCTTTAGCGCTCCCTCGCGGGCTCGTGAAGATGCTATGTCTTGAACGTATGGTCGCAGGCGCCGACATAGGGCGTTCACAGCCGATTTTCAGGGCAGGGAGACACCCATGAGCAAGCCGATCGAACTCTATTACTGGCCGACCCCGAACGGTTGGAAAGTCAGTATCGCCCTTGAGGAAATGGGCCTGCCCTATGAGCTCAAGCCGGTCAATATCGGGCTGGGCGAACAGTTCGAGCCGGACTTCCTGAAAATCAGCCCCAACAATCGCATGCCCGCGATCATCGACCCTGAAGGTCCGGACGGCGAGCCGATCTCGGTGTTCGAAAGCGGCGCTATCCTGCAATACCTCGCACGCAAGACCGGCCAGTTCTATGGCTCGAACCTGCGCGAACAGACCGCGGTCGAGGAATGGCTGTTCTGGCAGATGGGCGGGCTGGGCCCAATGTGCGGCCAGGCGCACCATTTCCGCACCTATGCGCTGAAGATCGAGCCCGATGAAACCAAGCTCGAGTACGGCAAGACCCGTTACACCAACGAGGTGCACCGGCTTTATGGCGTGATCGAGCGTGATCTGGAAAACCGTGAGTATCTGGCGGGCGATTTCTACTCCATCGCCGACATGGCGGCCTGGCCCTGGATCCTGCCTGAAGGTCAGGGCCAGAATCTCGACGAGTTCCCGCGTCTGAAAGCCTGGCATGAGCGCGTCGGCGCGCGCGAGGCGGTGAAGACCGGCCGCGCTGTGGGCAAGGACCTGTTCAAATCTCTCGCAGACGACAGCGAGGAGATGAAGAAGGCGCGCGATGTCCTGTTTGGCCAGCGCGCCAAATCCTAACGCAACGTGAATCAGGCTTTCCCCTGTCGCTTCCGCCCTCTAGTTTGAGAGGCGAGGGCAGGGGGAAGACTGATGAGGGTTGAGACAGCACCGTCTCGCACCTATAGCGAACGCTATGGCGCGCGCTCGCCCTGGCTTGTCGAGCGTTGGCGCGTGGCGCTCTATCTGATCTGGCGCACACTCTTCGCGCTTGCCCGTCCAGCCCTGTTTGTCGTGTTGCTATCGGGTGCGGTCTTCTGGATGTATCGCGGCCTGGGCGCCGCCCCGGTCGACGCCTTCCGTCCCGCCCCGCCGCTGGGGCAACGTTTCGAGACGGCCCTTCAGAACGCAGCAGGAGAACAATCGGACGCGGATGTCCTGACGCTGTGGCGCGCTGAACTCGACCTGGCTCTCCGGCCCGGACAGGCCGGCGGCCCTGACCTGTTGCGCGCGGAAAGTTTCGCAAACAGCCTGCCCGCGCTGATGGGGCGGGAATCCCTGGCCCTCTATCTGATGCGACAGGATCGCCGGCCCGAGCTGATGCAGGCCGATCTCGTCGCCATGCCGGTCTGGCGGCGTCAGCAAATCATCAGCGGCGTGCTTGAGGCGCGCCGCCAAATCGCGCCTCCTGGCCCGGCGCCGGTCTGGCTTGTGGAAGCGCCGCCCACGATCCGGCGTCGGTTTGACCGCGCCCAGGCGCTTTACGGCAGAAGCCTGCGTGATGCGGAAGACTGGTTTCTGAGACCAGACGGGCTGGCGATCAATCTGGCGGCCCTTCCGGGCGTCATGGCGCCGGATCGCGGGCGCATTCCGCCTGTGCTCCCCGATGCCCGCGAAGTGATTGTTCAGGGCTGCGCCCTTGCTCAGGCTCAGCAACAGCGCGTGCCGGCCTGTGAGCGAACCGGGCTTGTCTTTCCTGCTGCGGATCCCGTGCAGGCGGCTTTGGCGCTCTCGCTTCATGATCCGGCGCTCGAGCCCACGCCTGTGCGTCTGGCGCTGGCGGCGCGTGCGGCTGGGCGGCTGCAGGGCGACTGGCTCGACAGGTTGATGCTCGGAGCGCCGTCACGCGCGCCGGAGATGCGGTTGCTGACGGCGCTGATGCCCGTATTGGCCGATGCGGATCGGTATTATGCGCGTCCGGAAACCTGTGTGTCCGCCTGCGGGCAGGCGAGGTCGGAATTCCGGCAGGCCGCCGGACTGGACCTGGAGGCGCAGCAGCGCTGGTTCGAGGCCTATGACGGGATACGCCGGGCTGAGGGCGCGCTGGTCGCCCTGAGAACCTCCGATCTTCTTCGGCAAGAGGATGATGTGCACGCGCTCGCGCGGGTCAGCAACATTTCTGACGGACGATTGCTGGCGGGGCGCATCCTGCTCGAGGCGCGTCTGATCGAGCTGGGGCGAGTGAAAAATTTTTTTCGACCCGATCCGGGCGCGCCCGAGTTCTGGCTCGCCGGTCTTCAGTTCGTTCTGGCGATGCTGCTTCTGGGAATCGTTTTGATTCATGGGCGCTTACGACGTTCAGGCGGCGCTCCAGGGGCGCTGGAACGGCTCGACGGAAAAGTCAGCCGGTTAATTTTGGGTAGGAATCTCTAACGGAATTAAAGGGTTAATCGACGTTATTCTTGAGACTCTTTAACCCTGTAGTCAGACATCGTGCGCATTCTGATCGTGCACAACGGGCCAATGAAAAGGCATCGGGTGCATGGTGGGATGCGGAGGCGACACGGACGGAAAGTCCGGCCCTCCGCCAACGATGGGAAGACTAAAATGGCTTTCACTGACGTGGAAACGGCGCAAGTTCACGACGCGGTCAAAATGGACCCGACGGGCGAGGATCTGTGCAAGCTGGGCCTTCTGTATTCGACTGGCCAGTGCGGCGTGATCGATTACGTCGAGGCGCACAAATGGTTCAACCTGGCCTCTCTGATGGGTTCGGACACCGCCAAATACTATCGCAGCGAAGTCGCCGCCGAGATGGATGGCGAACAGATCGCCGCCGCCCTGACGGCCGCCCGCGAGTGGCTGTCGACCCGGCACTAGGACCGATCGAGCCATGATCGCCGTCAGAAGCGACAGGCTCGATCCGTCTGCATCCCTCTAGTTCGAATTGAACACCTGATCGGCGAGTGCGTAAGCGAACGCGTTGTCGAGCGGCAGGATGTTTCGAATATAAAGCTCTGTAAAATCGTTGATTTCAGCGATTGTTGTGCGGGGCGCAAAGACGATGTCGTGTCGAGCCAGCGGAATGATGTCCGTGGGCGCGCCCCTCTGGGCGTTGCGAATGTCGACCGTGCGCATCATCACGCCGCCATCTTCTGCGCGGCGCAGGACGACCACCTGACGCAGACGCGCGCGATTATTGGCGCCGCCGGCAAGGGTGAGCGCTTCCATCACGCCCATGCGCGGGCTGATCATTTCATAGACGCCGGGGCTGCGAACCTCGCCGCCGACCAGGATCTGCTGGGCGCCGTAGGTGACCGGCCGCACCTCCACGATCGGATCAAGCAGCACGCGGGCATAGCGATCGGCAATCGCGCGCGCCGCCTGGGGCCCTGTCATCTGAGCCACCATGACCGAACCCGCCAGGGGCAGGCTGACGCGACCATCAGGTCCGACCGCCAGCGTCCGGTTCAGCTCGTCCGCCGTATGCACCGTGACTTCAACCTCGTCGCCGGGGAACAGGCGATAGGCCGGATCGCCTTCCGACCAGGTCTGGAACCGGCTCGGTTCAAAGCTGTTTCCCGCGCCCTGTTGCGGCGTGCTGGCGCAGGCGCCCAGGGCCAGGACGCCCAAAGCGGACAAGACAGACCGACGTGTTGGCGCAGCCATCGCGGAAACTCCCCTAATCAGATCTTCACCATGAAAGGCTGCGGCTAAGGAAAAATTAAGCGCAATCGCGCCAGATGCACCTATGACGTCAACGCCTTCAGACTCCTCCGCCGACGGGCGGGCGCGGCGCGAACTGGATCTTGTGGATCTGGTCGCGATCGCATGGACGCAACGTCTGTTCATCATCCTGATTACGTTTCTGATTTTCATCCCGCTAGCGATCGCGGCCTATCTGAGCCTGACCCCGACCTACACCGCGGGCAGCCGTTTGCTGGTGATCATGGATGATGAAGACCTGACACCGGGCGCCGCCGGGGCGGGCGGCGAGTTCATGTTTGACCAGATCATGCAGTCCGAAGCGGATCTGCTGGCGTCCGAGGAAGTCAAACGGCGCATGCTGATCGAATTGACAGGCAGCGCCGATCCCGAACAGCTCAAGACGCTGGGCGAGGGCTTTGGCGTCTCGCGGGCTCCGAACGCAAGCTTCCTGATCGCCACCTTCAAGAATCCCGATCCGGTAGTGGCGGCGAATACCGTGAACGCCATTGTCGACGCCTATCTGCGCTATCGTGTGGAACTTCTGACGGGCGGATACGAAGGCGGCGTGCAGGCCCGTCTGGATGCGGCGGAGCGGGATGCGCGCGCCGCACAGATGGCGTTGCGCCTGTTCATGTCAGACAACGACATCACCGATTTCGAGACCGAACTGAACTCGGCGCTTGGCCGCCTGGCGGACATTCAGGGGCGCAAGCTGGCGGCTGAGGCAGACGCCGCTCAGGCGCGCGCCTTGGCGCAAGCGCTTGAAGACCGTCTCCAGAATATCCCGCAGACGATTGAACTTTATGTCGAAAACTCGGTTACGGGCCAGCTTCTCGACTTGCAGGTCCGCCAGGCCGGGCTGATGGCGCGCTATCAGCCGGACGCGCCGCCTGTCATTGCCGTGCAGCGCGAGATCGAAGCGCTGGAGCGCTTTGTCGAGGAAGGTCGCGCCAATAGTCAGGGCCAGCGCCGCACGGGTGTGAATCCGATCTGGCAAGAGCTTGAGTCCTCTCGCCTGCAGCAGGAATCCAACGCGGCTGGGCAGGCCCGGCTGGCCTCCTCGCTGAATTCGCAGTTGCGGGACGCCCGGGCTGAAGTGGACCGGCTGCGCGCCCTGCAATCTGATTATGACCGCCTGACGCGGGCCGTGGCCGCGCGGTCTGCAGCCGCTGATCAGTTGTCGGTGCAGGCTGCGGACGCCATGGCGCGCCGTGAAATGCCGCCGGGCGGAGCGGACGCCATCCGCATCGTGTCCCGCGCAACGCCGCCGGTGCAGGCCTCCTCCAAGCGCAAGCTCGCCGTGATGGCGGTGGGCGTTCTGGCGGGAGGAGTCGCCTTGTTGCTGGGCCTGATCCGCGGCTATGTCATCACACTGCGTGATGCGCCTGAGCCTGCGCCGCGCAGCCCGGCGCCGCAAACGCCATCGCCAACTCACAATTCCCGTTCGGAGCCACAGCCCGACCCGGATGCGTCCGAGCCGACCCGCTCACGATCGCGGACCCGCTTGCCCGTGCTGGCCCGGGTTAGCGAGACGCGCTGATCTGACAGGGCTCCGTTAACCATTCACGCATACATCTGTCTGTTGGGTAAACAGGCGTGGCTGTGCGTATGAGCATCGAGGTGGAACTGGACGGCTTGGCCCGGCGCTTGGCGCCGCAGGGCGCCCATGCGCGTGCGGTTATGGTTGTTCCGGTCAGCGTCAACGCCGGCGCCTCGACAATCGCATCGGGCCTCGCGCGCGCCTCCGTGCAGCGCGGCGTCAAGCCCGTCTGGCTCTATGACCTTGATTTCAAGAACAATCCTCAATCGGACGCCTTCCGGCTGAATGGCAAGGCCTATTCCGGCGCGTTGTCGGGCCGCCGCTTCTGGCGCACCGTGCCGGACAATGCCGGGCGAGTCGCGCTGCGCCGGGTCGAGGACCAGCCGATCTATGTCAGCCGGTTCGAGCGCCAGCCGGGACAGGTGCGCAGCCTGACCTTCCTGGATGCGCCCGACTACTGGATGCAGGCGCGTCGCAGCGCAGGCCTGACGCTGGTGGACGCCTCCTATCAGAGCGCCGCCATTCCTCTGGTGGCTCCGAACATGGACGGCGTCATTCTGGTCGCGAACGCCCGTACGGACGGTCGCGAGCGCTGTGAAGCCATGGCGGAGCAGTTGCGCGAGCTGGGAGCGCAGGTCTGGGGCGTGGTGGTCAATCGCGCCCGGTCTGCGACGGCGGCGTGAGCGCCTTCGCCCTGGCGGATCGCTGGCGGGGCTATCTGCCCCGGTTCCGCTTCGCGCAAACGCTGGAGACCGCGCTCGCGGTGCTGGTCATCTTCCTGTTCTCGAGTGCGC